>JACDAZ010000130.1 GCA_013695175.1 Flavisolibacter sp.
TCTTCATATAATCCAAACTGTGCTACAATTTGAGGATCAGCTTCCTGACCCATGGCAAGTTCCTGTGCTTCCGACATGAGTACAACCTGTCTTTTTCCGGTTACGGGATTTGTTGCGCAATTATTAAAACCTAAAATAAGAGTTGAAAAGCCTATAATGAGAAGTAATTTTTTCATATGACGTGTCTTTTAAAAAATAAGAATCTGCATCAGTTAAACACATCTATATGCAACACAAGTGCCAACCTGTAAAAGCCTTTCTTAATCCTGTTATAAATCATCAAAACGCAGTTAATTATTAGCACATAAAAAATGCCCCCAAAAGGAGGCACCTTATACGTACGGATTAATTATTATCTTATCTGACCTCTTATTGATTCCATTGGATACCAGTCAGTATGAACGTTAACATATAGATCATCGTTAAGCAAATCCTCAAATTGTTCAGCAGTTAATTGTATGGTTTTATTTTTATTAAAATCCCCTGAACCATCTGCTAAACCTATAGCAAATCCGCCATTTACACCTGCTGCACCATAATGAATATGAGCCGCTGTCAACATATCACCTTTGTCCAGTTTTTGAATATTTGTTTACCAGGTATTACTTACGAAAAAAAGATCTCTATGGATTAAAATCCATTACTATTTTTTAAAAAAAAGTCTTTTTAAAACCCATTTTAAAAGGGCCGCTGACCATATTTAATTTCATACCGTTCATTTAGTTGCTTGTGCTTATCGGTAAGATCTATTTTTCGTCCCTGGATGAAGGCATCTGTAATAATACTTGTTTTCATATCCAAAATATCGCCTTCACTGATTATAATATTAGCATCTTTTCCAACTTCAATGCTACCGGTTCTGTCTGCAATTCCTAAAATACGGGCAGCATTTAAAGTAATTGCCTGTAAAGCCTGTTCTTTGGTTAATCCATATGCAACTGCTGTTCCCGCATTGAAGGCCAGATTTCTTTGCCTTGTATTGCCATCGTCATCATTTATTGCAAAAACAACTCCTGCTTTTTGAAGCATTGCCGGAGTTTTAAAAGGTTGATCAATATCATCATCAGTTGCAATTGGTAAAGCATGGGGTTGCTGTAAAATTACACTTATATTATTCTGTTTTAGGATATCAGCTATCTGCCAACTGTCTGCCCCACCCACTATTACCACATCAAAACCAAATTCTTTTACAAAATCCAATGCTACCAATAGTTGCTTTACAGTATTAGCATGCACATACAGCTTTTTGCTTTTATCAAACAACCCTTTTACAGCACCAAATTTTAAATTACTTTCTGTTGCTGCAGAAGAACTGTGATAAGCTTTTGCTTCGTGAAAAAAACTTTTTATTCTGTCAACCTGTTCCAGTCCTTGCTTAACAACATCAACCTGTGGTTGTTGCTGAGCCCCTCCAAATCCAACAAAACGAGGGCGCACCAAAAGAGATGGCATATAAAAATGAATACCGGCATCTGTTTTATATGCCGCATCTTCCCAGTTCCATGCATCTAATTGTACAACTGATGATGACCCACTGATCAATCCTCCCTGTGGAACTATATTGGCAAGTAAAATACCATTAGAGCGAAGGGTATTTATAACTTTTGAATCAGCATTATAAGCCACAATAGATCTGATACTTGAATTTAAATCTCCAATTTCTGTAAGATCATTGGATGCTCTTACACTTGATATTTCAATTAATCCCAGATTGCTTCGTGATAATATTAAACCTGGATATACATGCTTTCCTTGTGCATTAATAGTAGTAGCTCCTGATGGAAGATTTACACTAGTACCAACTGCTGTAATTTTTCCCATTTCAATCACAACAGAAGCATTTTGTAATGTTTGTCCATTTCCTGTATGTACAGTGGCATTAGTAATAACCACCGGTGCTGTTTGCGCAGGAGCCGGGTAAACAGTTTCCTGTGCAAAAGGTTTATTAATTATAAAAAAAGATGCGATTATTAATAAGAATGTTTTCATTATCTGATTTATTTTTTTGAACTTTTAATTATTCAATACTATCCTGTTTTCTTATAGATTTTAATCTACATCAATAGTTAACAATCCATGGTCATGCTGATGTTCTGAACAGGAATGCATGAATTGATAACTGGGCTGTGCCTGCTGAACCGGTGCGCCTGTTTTTTTCTCGCTCACCATTTTACGGATAATCCTGTTTCTTTCAGCAGTGATCTGCTTACGCATTTGTTCATCACTTTCCCTGTCGAAATATACAATTCCATCAACTATGGTATAAAGAGATTTTGAATAAATACTTAAAGGATTATCACTCCATAATACCACATCAGCATCTTTTCCAACCCGCAAACTTCCAACCCGATCAGCAACATGAAGCATTTTTGCAGGATTTAAGGTTACCATTTTCAATGCATCTTCTTCACTCATTCCACCATATTTAATGCTTTTAGCAGCTTCGTGATTTAAACGACGGGCCATTTCTGCATCATCTGAATTTATGGCGACATTTAGTCCTAATTTATGCATAATAGCTGCATTGTAAGGAATAGCATCCTGCACTTCCATTTTATAATTCCACCAATCTGAAAAAGTTGATACATGAGATCCATGATCCTTCATTTTATCTGCTACTTTATAACCCTCCAGTATATGAGTAAAAGTATTTACTTTATAACCCATTTGTTCCGCTACACGCATGGCACCAATTATCTCACTTTGTACATATGAGTGGCAGGTGATATGTCTTTTATTATTTAATATTTCAACCAATGCATCCAGCTCAAGATCCCTTCTTGGTGCAGATACACCTTTTTTATTTTTATTAGATTCATAATCTTTCCAGGATCTTTCATAATCACGGGCACGGGTAAACGCATCTACAAGCACCTGCTCCACACCCATCCGTGTATCAGGAAAGCGCACATTGTTGGAACTGTTTCCAATTGCTGATGGAGAACGTTTTACATTTTCACCTAAAGCAAATTTTATTTGCCCCGGCCAATTTTGAAATTTTAATCCATCATCATTGGCACCCCATCTCAATTTTATTAATTGAGTTTGACCGCCAATAACATTGGCAGACCCGTGAAGTATATGAGAAGTAGTAACTCCCCCACTTAACTGACGATAAATATTTACATCATCAGGATTTAAATTATCTGCAATGCGAACTTCAGAAGTAACACTTTGACCACCCTCGTTAATAGATGAAGAAGCAATGTGTGAATGTTCGTCAATAACACCAGCTGTTACATGTTTACCTGTACCATCAATGACCCTTGCACCTGAAGCAGAAAGATTTTTTCCAATAGATGCAATTTTTCCTGCTCTTAATAATACATCTGTATTAGAAAGTACACCATCATTTTCATTGGTCCATACCGTAGCATTTTTTATTAAAATAGTTTCCTGCTTTGGTTTTTGATCTTCAGTCCAGCCATATGGAACAAATGGATAAATATTACTTCCTAATGCACCAATGGGTTTTTTCCTGGCACTGTCTATTCTTTGTTCTGCCGGTTGATTATGTTTAGCTGTCCATGTTAACCGGTTACCTAAACTGTCTTCGCCATACCCAGACCATATATCACCACTTATGATACCGCTTAATCTCCAGTTTGTTTCCAAACCTCTCTCAGGAGCTACGTTTATACGAACTTGTCTGCCATCATAATAAAATCTTGATGTAACAGTATCTTTTCCAATAATATTTGCTGCGGTGCTGCTTTTAAAATCGAGCGTATAGTTTTGGGGGCCATCGGGTGTATTTACAACAAGCGTATAAGTACCTCGCGGGTCCTTCCATCCATCTTCTTTAATACTGTATTTGCTACCTTGTATCCAGTTTTGTAAAATGTTTGTTTTGTCCTGGAAAATTGGACCGGATGTTACGAGGAAGTTAGCCCATTTATCTGCATCCAAACTACCTACCTGATTATACACACCTAATACAGTTGCGGGTACTTTTGTTAAAGCATTAAAAGCTGCATTTTCAGATAAACCATAATTAATTACAGTTTTTAAATTGGTTAAAAAACTTTTTACATCACGCAAATCAGAAGTAGTTAAACAAAAAGGTATACCTGCTTTTTCTAATGCAGATAGATTTGAAGGTGCCAGTTCCCAATGTTTTAAATCAGTTAAAGAAACAAACCTTGCATCATTTGGATCCTCCACATCCTGTGCCTGTGGAAAATTCATTGGGATAATAAAAGTTGCATTTGTTTTCTTCATTTCATCCAGTCGCTGGTATTCATTTCCTCCACCCTTAATGATGTATTGCACTCCAAATTCATCTCCTATCCTGTCTGCTCTCAGGTTGTTCCATTTATCACCAGCTTCAAATATGTGTGGTAAATTCAGGTTATTATTCCAGGCTTCAAGACTTAAATTAATTCCTTCTTTGGCAGGTTTATTTTTATACCACTGACCATCAAGATAAGTTTGTCTTAATAAGGCTATCATTCCCATCATAGAATTAGGATAGCTCTGTGTAGAACTTCCTTTATTAAAGGATAAATGAGCAGATGCACGATCTTTTAAAATAACAGCATTTTCTCTTTCATTAGCAAGCGTAACTAATGTTCCGGTGCCTCTTATTATTCCATCTTGCACATGTGAGAGCACGGTTCCAAAACCTGCTTCACGAAGCGTTTGTGCTTTAGCGTTATCTGTATTAAAAACTTTAAAAGCATCAACTTCACTTTTTACAGCCTGGTTCCATCCATATGCACCTTTTGTATTGGTATTAAGTTGCGCTCTTGCAAAAAAATCGAAACCACCTTGCTGGCGTGCCGGAGTTTGTGTACCATAGTCTGCATAGATGTCAATAAATGAAGGATAAATATATTTTCCCTTACAATCAACTTCCACAGCACCTGCGGGAACTTTTAGATTAGTACCTACTGCCACTATGCGCCCTTCTTTAATAATCATGGTGGCATTTGTAAGGTTACTGTTTGCATC
>JACDAZ010000135.1 GCA_013695175.1 Flavisolibacter sp.
TTTGTTGCATGTGCAGGGGCATCACCGCCAGTTGCAACGTGCATTTTTAAACCTTATAAGTTATGTAATAAGCTAATTGCTACTATTAAGCTTTTCTTGCGCCTGTCCCGGAGTAGTTCGGGATCGCACATTTGAACGGTTGGTAATTCTATGGAGCAAAGCACCGGGCGTGACTTTGTGGTTCAAAAAAATTAAACCGCAGAGGACGCCATGAACGCAAAGAAAATACAACGCAAAGAATAAAATCTTTGTGCACCTTGTATTCTTCGCGCCTTCGTGGCAATAAAGAAATACAATAAAAACTTTGTGCAACCTTTGTGTCTATTGTGACTTTGTGGTTCAAAAAAATTAACCGCAGAGAGCGCGGAGGACACAGAGAAATACAACGCAAGAAAAAACTTTGTGCTAATTCAAGGCTTACCGTCTTAGTAGTTCAAAACTAATGTTGCCCATAGAAAAAGTATTTTATATTAATAATTCTACCGGAAAAATTATGGTGGAAACTATAATTTAAATATGGTAAAAAATATGATCTCACCAGCAGGATCTTTGAAAAATAAAAACCCAGATTTTAAGTTTCAAATTTCTGCCGGGCTTATTCTTTACTTTACAATCATCAGAAACATTTATTTCTTATTCCCCGTTTCTCTTTGGTCAATTACCATTAATTTACATAACATTTTAATCCCTTTTAAAGGGTTATCTCTTATCCAATTTTAATAATGCCCGATCTTTCTATAAATACATCTTTAAGAGATACTGTTTCTGAAAATGAACTTCGTTTGTTTGAAACTATTCCCGGAAATAACCTTTTGCTAAATGCAGATCCGCCTCATTTTACCATTTTAGCTGTTACGGATAGCTATTTAAATGCAACCGGAAAAAAAAGAAAAGATGTAACAGGTAAAAAAATCTTTGATGTCTTTCCATCTAATCCGCATCTTTCTCCGGATGAAGGAGAATTGGATCTTAGTGCTTCTTTAAATGAAGTGATGTTGTCCAAAAAAAATCACCATCTCCCAATTCATCGTTATGATATTAAAAACGAAGCGGGACTTTATGAGGAACAATATTGGGATATCAGTAATACACCTTTATTAAACGAAGAAGGAAACATTAAATGCATTATTCATAGTGTAACAGATATTACACAACAAGTAAAAGCAAAGCAAAGAGAAAAAGATTTTACTACTATTGAAGCAGAACATAATTTGTTTATTCATGCACCTCTTGCCATACAAATATTAAAGGGTCCTGAACTGGTTATTGAATTTGCAAATGAACGAACATTAGATATTTGGAATAAAGGAAAAGAAGTTATAGGGCAGCCACTTATAGATGCAATGCCCGAATTAAAGGAGCAAGGCTATATAGAACTTATCAATTCTGTAAGAGAAAGTGGTAAAGTATACGAAGCTTTTGAAATGCCTGCTACCATCAATTATGGCAATAGGGAAGAAATAAAATATTTTAATATTGCCTACCAGCCTTATTATGAAAAAGACGCAAAAAATCCAACAGGAGTATTGGTATTTGCTACAGATGTTACAGATAAAATAAAAGCCAATAGAGAGCTTAAACAAAAACAGGAAGAAAACAATAGCCTGGCTTCCATTGCAGAAGCCAGTCATGATTTTATAGGACTGGCAACACCCGATGCAAAACGTATTTATGTAAACCCTGCAGGATTAGAAATGCTTGGATGGGATACAGTAAAAGGTAGAGTAATAGAAGATTTTGTTTATCCGCAAGACAGGAAACTTGCAAAAAAATTGCTGAATATCCTGGTAAATGAAAGATCCTTCAGCCATGAAATCAGGTTTTGGAATGAAAGGACAGGAGAACCTTTTTGGTTGCAGTGGAATGCTTTTACAATAAACAATGAATCTACAGGTGAAGTAGTTGGTTTGGCAACAGTTAGTCCTAACATAACAGAACACAAAAAATCAGAACAGGCTTTAAAAGCAAGTCACCAACGTTTTGAAGCTGCCATTGAAGCCATACAAGGTGTTTTATGGGCCAATAATGCAGAAGGAAAGATGAAAGGTGAACAAAAAGGCTGGGAAGATTTAACCGGTCAGTCCTTCCATCAGTACCAGGACTATGGTTGGGCAACCGCTGTTCATCCTGATGATGCACAGCCAACTGTTGATGCATGGAATGCCGCTGTGAAAAAGAAAACCACATTTATTTTTGAACACCGCCTGAAAAAAAAGAATGGGAGCTGGGGTTTATTTTCCATTAGGTCTATTCCATTATTTAATGAAGATGGTACTATACGCGAATGGGTAGGAGTGCATACAGATATTACCGAACAAAAAATTGCAGAACAAAATATTAT
>JACDAZ010000511.1 GCA_013695175.1 Flavisolibacter sp.
TTATACGCGATATTGATAAACAAAAAAGAAATGCACTTGAACTGGAACAAAAAAAGAAGGAATTAGAAACCTCTAACCAGGAGTTGGAGCAGTTTGCGCATGTTGCCTCACATGATATGAAGGAGCCTATAAGGAAGATTAATATCCTTACAGATATTTTACTAACAAATGGGAATTCAAGTTTTTCTGATAATGAAAAAATTTACCTCGAAAAAATTCAAAATGCTGCTTCACGCCTGACAAAAATGGTTGATGGTGTCCTAACCTATTCTACTTTAAAATCAGAAGTATATATTTTTGAAAAAATAGACTTGAATAATATAATTTCAAGTGTTGTTGAAGATTTGGAGTTGTTGATTGAAGAAAAAAAAGCAGTAATAAAATTTGAGAAGCTTCCTGAATTAATTGGAGCTAACTTTTTGATATACCAGTTGTTTTACAACTTGATTAATAACGCTTTAAAATTTTCTTTGCCAGATGTTCCTCCGCTAATTATTATAAAGTCTGAAGATTTATCAGAACAGGATATTAGAAACAATAATTTAAATGAGGATATATCTTACACTGAGATAACCTTAGAAGACAATGGCATTGGATTTTCGCAAGAGTATGCAGAAAAAATTTTTAAAACGTTTTTCAGGTTACATGCCAAACAAATTTATGAAGGCACTGGCCTGGGACTGTCACTTTGCAAGAATATTGTTGATAAACACCACGGTATTATTAATGCTGAAGGAAGGGAAGGTATGGGAGCCAGGTTTACAATTATTTTACCTCAGCAAAAAAACTAAAGTATTATTTATGTGGTGGGTTTACTGCCGGTATTAAATATTTTTCGCCATCTGCTAAAATATGCATCCGCAAATTTCTGATGGTAACAGGGTTTCCAGATGTAAATTCTTCAATACATGCTTCTTCTATTTTGCTTCTTCACTTTTATTTTCTTTACCACCAATAATTAATAAAGTACCTGAAGGCGTTGGACATTCCTGCTCAAATTTATTTGACAGAACTTACAATTTTATTTATATACTTAAAACTATAATGCCACTCCTATTTATAATTGAGAAATGAAATCATCAGGATTAAAACCATCTACATAACGTGATTTTATTTGAGCTATAATGGCCATTCGTGCACTATCATACATTTCCTCATATTCTTTAGCAACCATATCTACAGACTTTCCTGTTTTTTCAACATGATCGGTCATTACAAAATTGCGGATCACCTGCACTTCAGATTGTATATGGATCAGCATGTCTACCAACAAGTCATCAAATTTTCCCGGTTGAATCTTCATATTAAACAGCTTTTGATAAAAGTAACAATTGAAAACAGAAGTTTACATTATTGTTTGCCAATTATTTCTTACACAATAGATAAAAAAAATGCTCTCCGGAGAGAGCATTTATTATCATATTTAAAAAAATTAAGCTTTACGATTAGATTTTTTTGCAGCAGCAGCATAACTATTTTTTGCTTTTGCTTTTTTGTAACCTGTTGGTTTGTTATTGTTGTTGTTTATTGTACCGTTATTATTATTTAAATTTTGATTGTTGTTCATGTTCTGATTATTCATATTTTGAGGATCATTAGGATCTTCAGTTTCAGTTCTGAACATATCTATTTCCTGGATAGTAGTTCCATCTTCACCAAAATATTCATAACGAGTTGGTCCAAAATACAAGCCCCTGTAATCACTGTTATGCTGAGTTGATGTACCGGTAGTCATAGTATTATTCATACCTGATTGATTCATAGTTGTATTGTCCATACCAGTATTAGAATCATCAATTAACGTTACCCTGTAAGCAACATCACCTTTTCCTGTTCTTGCACTGTTAATAGCATATAACCTGTCACCATACTGGCTGACAGCTTTGTTAATCATTTCATCAGGTATATCACCACGTAATACCGGAAGCGCTACATTAAAGTTTTTACCATTTGGTGCATAATATGTATGCATGGTTCTACCTTCTCTGTTGTAAGAAGCACGATACCATTGTCCTCTTTGGTGCCAGTTTACATTACCAGTTCCGGGATAGTTAGTGTTAAATGAATGATTGATGTTAGAAGGAACATTTACTGTTGTACTATAAGCAGGATACGCACTCACACTACTTTGAGAAGACATATCTGTTTGAGTAGACATATCTGTCTCAGTAGTTACCGGAGTTGTTATTGGCGTGGTTGTTTCAGTCCTTGTAGTATCCTGAGGAGTTGGTGTAACAGGATCTTGTGCAAATAGTAAAGAACTGCATCCCAATACACACATAGCTAAAAATGTCTTTTTCATAAATATTATTTTTTTGTTTAGCAACAATTGTTACACCATCAGTATTGCAACTTTAATGCCGTTGGTTAATGCTGAGCAAAAAAATGTTTATGGGTTTAATTAAACTGATCCGTTGTTATTTCCGCCATTATCAATAGAATTTTAAAATAAGCCAGTTCTGTAGCTATTAATAATATATCAGGCTTTACCACCTTTAAAACCTGCTCCGGCATATAAGAAACCACTGCAGTAATTGATCTTGAATTGCAACAAAGCCTCCCGCTTCTTTTACAGCTGCTAGTCCTGCTGCACCATCTTCATTGGCACCAGATAAAATATACTTACCAATGATGAGCCATAAGCTTCAGCAGCCGTTTGAAAGTGGTATCTATACTAGAGCGGCTGTAATAATTTTTTAGAAAAATTAAAGAAACTGTATGTTGCTTTTCAAATAATAAATAAAAATCAGCCGGCGCATCTCAGGTTTGTCATCTACAATCAATATCATAGGCGATTATTGAACAGCTTAAAAAC
>JACDAZ010000197.1 GCA_013695175.1 Flavisolibacter sp.
GATATTTTAAAAACACTTGCATCTTATGCTTCCGCAGCTTTATACAATGCTCAATCTTTTGAAACGCTTCAGGATACTTTAAAGGATCTTAAGATGACACAGCAGCAACTTATCCAATCTGAAAAAATGGCAAGCCTTGGAGAGCTTACTGCTGGTGTAGCCCATGAAATACAAAACCCTTTGAATTTTGTAAATAATTTTTCTGAAGTAAGTAAAGAACTGTTAGATGAAATGAAAGACGCATTAGACAATGGCGATGCTGTAGATGCAAAAGAGATCGCCAATGACATCATCCAAAATTTAGAAAAAATAAATCATCACGGTAAACGTGCCGATGCCATTGTAAAAGGCATGCTGCAACACAGCCGCAGCAGCAACGGGGTAAAAGAACCGACAGATATCAATGCTTTGTGTGATGAGTATTTAAGATTAAGCTATCATGGACTAAGAGCAAAAGACAAATCCCTGTCTGCCGGACAGGCAGGATTCAACGCATTCATAAAAACTGATTTTGATACCGTCGTCGGAAAAGTAAATATCATCCCACAGGATATTGGAAGAGTAGTTTTGAATTTGATCACCAATGCTTTTTATGCAGTAGCAGAAAAGGAAAAACAAATCAATGAAGGATATGAACCAACCGTTTCTATAAGTACAAAAAAGATTGGTAATAAAGTTGAAATTAAAGTAAGTGATAACGGTAGGGGAATTCCAGATACAGTAAAAGAAAAGATCTTTCAACCTTTCTTTACCACCAAACCGACAGGGCAGGGAACTGGTCTGGGATTGAGTTTGAGTTATGATATTATTAAAGCACATGGTGGGGAAATAAAAGTAGAAACAAAAGAAGGTGAAGGAGCGGAGTTTATTATTTTGTTACCGGTTTGATATGAAACAGGACTTCAGTCCTGTGATAAAGGAGAAAAGAAACAGAGAGCCGTAGGCTCGGAACATATAAAAAAATAAGAAAAAGAACATGGCCAACAGCTATCACCAAATCTACCTGCAAACAGTATTTGCCGTAAAATACCGCCAAGCGGTATTGCATAAATCATGGCGGCAAACACTACAGGGAGTGATTGGCAACCTGATCAAGGAAACGGGTTGCAAAACAATTATTGTAAATGGTGTAGAAGACCACATGCATTGTTTTTTGGGTTTGAGACCTGCAGTTTCAGTATCTGAACTAATGAAAACGGCAAAAGCCAAATCATCAAAATATATCAACGATCATAACCTCACCAACCAAAGATTTGAATGGCAGGAAGGCTATGGCGTATTTTCATACAGGCATAGAGATATTGACCAGATATATAAGTACATTCATCCCGATAGCTATCGGGACAGGAAGCACATCATACAAAGCAAAGTTTCCATGAAGAGTACCTCAACCTATTAAATGAATTTGAAATTGGATACGATAAACAATTTATTTTCCAGGAACTAATTTAACCGGATGACATGGTGGTGAGTTGAAAGTAAAAACAACAGAAGGAAAAGTTGCAGAATTTATTGTAGAATTACAAATAATATAGTCCTTGAATATGGATGAGAAAAAAGAAAAATTATTAATTGAAGCACACAGCATTTTTTTTGAATTAATGCTTGAAGATCATCCTTTGGATAGCTTGAATCAATATGTTGTTAATGATGTAATGGGCTTTGGAACTACTTTAGAAGAAAAAGTATTTGGGATTGATAATTTAATAAACCTGGGAAAAATACAAAGAGAACAAAGTGAAGGTTTAGATATTAAGTTTACAATTATCCCCGTATTTAAAAGAATAAGTGCAAATGAAGAAACAGCCATTTTTGTAGAAGAAGTCTCAATAAGTATTCCGATGGAAGGAGATACACTTGCATTACATGTTCGTATCAGTACCATTCTTGAGTACATGAATGACACATGGAAAGTTATACACTGGCATGCATCTGCACCTGTAGCAACCGGAGGTGATACCTGGCATAAAGATGAATGGAAACGAAAAAATGATGAACTGCAAAAACTGGTAAATGAAAAAACAGCAGCCTTAAATAACTCATTGGAAGAATTAATAGCTACCCAGGCACAACTTATACATTCAGAAAAAATGGCTTCATTAGGAGAGCTTACAGCAGGCATAGCGCATGAAATTCAAAACCCTTTAAACTTC
>JACDAZ010000217.1 GCA_013695175.1 Flavisolibacter sp.
ATGGAAGACTGGAAACAAAAAGGGGTTGCATATTATGCCAACAGCCGCACCAAGCAGCAAATGCCATTATACTACCAGTTATACCTTGATCATGAAACCAATAGTGAAAGGCTTGATATTGCAAAAGCAGCCAGGTCTATAACCATTCCCTGGCTCATTTGTCATGGTACAAAAGATGATGCGGTACCGGTTGAACAGGCGCATTTACTCAAAGAAGCAGCGCTTCATGCTGATTTATTTTTGGTGGAATCTGATCATGTTTTTGATCGAAAACATCCTTGGGAGGATGAAAACCTGCCTTTTGCAATGCAGCAAATTGTTGAAAAAACGATCCATTTATTTCAGAAATCCTAAACAAAATTTGCTTTGAAATTTATTGTTGCCTGATCAATATTTTTTTCAAAAAAAAGTTGATTATTTTTTATTCAACAAGCACTTCAATAAATATTTTATATATCCTTAATTATCAATGTATTATAAACCCATTTCTCTTTATAAAAAATAAAGCTAATTACCACAGCTTTATTCATAATCTTTTTTGTTAATTTATATTATGAAAAATCATAAAAAAGCGTTTAATTTGTTGCCCGACTAAATCCAAAAATCCTTGAGATGAACCACAAATCCAATTTACTGCGAAATCCATCATTGCTGAATACTTTTTTTGATCCCGATAATGTGACTGTGACTTAAAATTTCTATTTACATATTATATTGATTTTCAATCCATTGAAGCCAATATATTTAGTAAAAGTTGAAATTTTTTGTATTCTGCATTAAAAACACCTGATCTCTTATTTAGAACCGAAAAGAATGATTTTGCTTGGAAACAGGTAACCGAAAAATGTCTAAACCCATTGAATCCGTTATAAACCAAAAGTTTATATCACCCTAAATTTTTTAAATCCTGGCAAGAACTGCTCATAAAATTGACAAACACCAAACTCTGCTTCTATGGGTACTCAGCAGGGTATGTGCATTTTTATGTGGTTCTGTTAAATTCGATCTTCTTTCAATTCTTAGAGTTTCTATTCTTTTCATATTTCTTGGTTTTTCAGGTGTAAGTAAATCACAGATTGTAATTAATGAGATTGGGATAGCACCATCAAATGGAGATGCCGGTGGTGGTGGTGAATATATTGAGCTTTTTAATAAAAGCGGATGCACTGTCAACATCAGTTGCTATGTTTTAGCGTTCAGTGGGGTTACTGCCACTGGATCCGCAGGTTGGACTGTCACTATTCCTTCAGGTACTATGCTTACTTCAGGTCAATATTATTTGATTGGTGGAAGCGGATCTAATTTTTTATTAAATAGTAACTGGACTAGTGCATCAGGAAATTCTAATACATGGGTCAATTCTTATGGCAGTTTTGGGAGCAATATAGCTACACTTGATATTGGAAGAGCCTATGCTGCTGGAAAAAGAATTGTAATCGGAAATTTAGTAAATGGAGGTGGACAAATAACATTATTCAATTCAACCGGAAATGTTGTTTCTCGTTTTACATATGGTACTGGTAATAATGCAGGAACATATCCAATTACAACCAATTCATCTACTGGTTGCATATTGAATAATATTCCCAATCCGGGAGATACTGCACTTTATACAAACACCTTTAGTTCTGGTTTCAGGCAAGGCGTCTATCTAAACGCGGGTGGAACTTATTCTGAAATTCTGACCTCCGAACCTTATACGCCTGGTACACCTGGTTTACCAAATAATGCAAATGGTGTAGGAACTCAAATAGCCGCAACTTCTCCTCCTGCAGCCAATGTAGGAGCAAACAAAGGAATTTGTATAGGAGCTTCAACTACTTTAGGTAGTACAGCTGTTGTTGGAAATACATATTCCTGGACTTCTAATCCGGCAGGTTTTACTTCTTCTGCTTCAAGTATTACTGTAAGTCCTTCCACAACTACAACCTATACACTAACAGAAACTAATGCCAGCGGTTGTACCAATTCAAACAGTGTTACTGTTAACCTGGTTGCAATACCCGCCGCCAATGCCGGAGCCGATAGAAATATTACGCCTGGTTCCATTGAAATTATTGGCAGTGCCTCGGTTACTGGACATAGTTATGAATGGACGTCAACTCCTGGAAGTACTATTCCAAGCGTTTCAAATCCCCAGGTTAACCCGGGTGTTACAACTACATATACTCTAAAAGAAACAGTTTCAGGCACTGAATGTAGTAATAGCAATAATGTTACTTTAAGATTAGCAGCATGCCCTGTAATAAGTACTCAACCAATTTCCCAGATGGGTTGTATTGGAC
>JACDAZ010000218.1 GCA_013695175.1 Flavisolibacter sp.
ATCCAATAATGCAGCGGGAATAGCACCGGCTAATATCATGTTGGTATTATTAAGAGCACTACCCCCAAAAATAAATTCTCCCAAGCCACCTGCAGCAATATAAGCTGCCAATGTAGCCACACCGACATTAATAACAGTTGCCGTTCTTATGCCGGCTAGTATAACGGGTAGGGCTAAAGGCAGTTGTACTTTCAGAAGTATTTGTTCCGGTGTCATTCCCATTCCCTTTGCAGCATCTACAACTGCTGCATCCACTTCTTTTATACCTATATATGTGTTGCGAATAATAGGTAATAAAGCATATAGAAATAATGCGGCTATAGCAGGTAATACACCAATGCCCAGTAAAGGAATCAAAAAACCCAAAAGTGCTATGGAAGGAATAGTTTGTAAGATCCCTGCAAAACCTAGTACAGTACCTGCAAATCTTTGTTTACGGGCAATCGCCACTCCTAAAGGAAGCCCAATAAAAACAGCAATAAAAAGAGCAATAAAAGTGAGTCCTATATGAGTAATGGTTTGTTGCCAGAGCTTATCTGACTGTTGTACCATAAACTGCCACAGGTTTAGCTGTTCTTCCATATTAAACCTGCTGTTTTTGTTTTTGAATGGCTGACTGTAAATGAGAAAAAGTTATTTGTTTAAAGGTTCCTGTTTCCTTATCTAAAGCAGTTATAGGGGAGTTTTTATTTACTAATACTTCCATTGCTTCCCATAATGATTGACGGCTGAATAAATGTGTAGTGACCGCATCAGTAGCAGTTGGTAAATCATGCCAGATAGTTTTTAAATCAACTGACTGCCATTCTAATTGTAACCGCTGGTGTTCAAAAAAATTCTGTACAAATTCATTCTTTGGATTAAATAGTAAATCTGATGGTGTTGCCAGTTGCAATAATTCTCCTTTGTCCATTAAACCGATTTTATTTCCTAATTCAAAAGCTTCCTGTACATCATGTGTAACCAGTATTATTGTCTTTTTCTTTAGTTCATCAAGTTCTTTAAATTCTTTTCTTACCGCTGTTCGTGTTAAAGGATCGAGGGCACCAAAAGGTTCATCCATTAAAAGGATGGGCGGATCAGCGGCGAGAGCTCTTGCCAATCCAACCCTTTGCTTTTGACCACCACTAAGGTTGGCAGGATAAGCATCTTTATATTGATCCGGGGGCAATTGTAGTTTAATTAATAATTCATCTACACGGAGTTGTATTTTACTTTTCGACCATTTTAAAAGTTTGGGAACAATGGCAATATTTTCTGCTACTGTATAATGTGGAAATAAACCATACCCCTGCAATACGTAGCCCATGGTTCTGCGCAATGCTTCCGGGGGTTGATTAAGAATATCTTTATTTTCGATGGTGATAGTGCCTGAATCAGCATCAATCAGGCGGTTGATCATTCTAAGTGTAGTGGTTTTACCGGAACCGCTTGTACCTAATAGCACTAAAATTTCACCCTCTTCTACTCCAAATGAAACGTGGTGAACCGCAGCTTTTTTATTATAATATTTTGATACATTTTTTATTTGAATCATGCAGTTTCTTCTAAACGCATAAATAAATTATTTAAAGATTCAGCATATAATGGATGTGCAAAGATCATATCTTTTATTTCTTGCCACGTAATACCACCTATCATTGCCATCTGTAAAACAGACATCACTTCTCCACCTTCCTGCCCAACAATAGCCACACCTAATATAGCACCATTATCTGCATCCACCACTGCTTTCATTAAACCTCTGGTATCACCCGTTTCTATAGCACGTGCCACATGGGCCATAGGTAATGTTGCTGTTTTTATATTTAATCCTTTTTTTCTTGCCTCCTGTTCTGTTATACCTACTCTGCCTAATTGCGGATCAGTAAACATTGTATAAGGTACTGGACGATTAAGGATAGTTTCTTCTTTACCTTCAATAAGATTGTTATATAAAATGATGTGATCATTATAAGCTATATGTGTAAATTCAGGACCTCCTTTTACGTCACCAATTACATAAATATCTTTTACTGAAGTTTCCAATTTTTCATTTGATACAATATAGCCACGCTCATTAGTTTTTATACCGGAGGCTTCCAGGTTCAAAGCATCTGTATTAGGTGTACGTCCTGCAGAAACAAGAATATGAGAACAATAGATTTCTTTTTCTTTATCACCCACTTTAACTGTTACACTAATTATTTCAGAGTTTTTATGCACCCGCATTACCTGTGCATTGGTTATAATTTCAATTTCTTCATCCTTTAAAATATTACGCACTTCTTCAGCAATATCTTCATCTTCTCTTGATAAAAAGCGTTCACTAGATTCAACTATTGTTATTTTGCTACCAAACCTACCATACATTTGTCCAAACTCCAATCCTATATAACCACCTCCAATAATCAATAAATGCTCCGGTACCTGTTGTAGTTCCATTAACGTGGTGGATGTTAAATAACCAACATCATGTAATCCTTCAATATCCGGTATAGCAGCACGTGTACCTACATCAATAAAAATTTTTTTAGCAGAAACTTCCTCCTCGCCACCATCATTCAATATAACCTGTAGTTTCTTCTCATCAACAAAAGAAGCAATTCCAAAAATCAGGTCAAGGTTTTCAGTTCGTTCCACCGATTTTTGTGAGCCTCTTCTAAAACTTTCAACCACTTTATTCTTTCGGTTTATAATGGCTTGCATATTGATTTCATAGCCTGTTGTTTCCACTCCAAATTTGTTTGCATGCATTACTGCATATGCAGCTTTAGCAGAGGCAATCATAGTTTTAGTAGGTGTACATCCAACATTTACGCAAGTGCCACCTACATCCTTTTTTTCAATAAGTGCGGTTTTCCATCCTTGAGAAGCTAATTTTTTTGCAAGTGGTGTACCACCCTGGCCTGAGCCAATTATAATAGCATCGTAATGTTTCATCTTATTTATTTTAATGTTCCAGCTTTACACCATTCCAAAAGGCTACATGATCTTTTATTTGTTTTGCTGCTTCTTTAGGCTCCGGATAATACCAGGCAGCATCTTCATTCATTTTACCATTTACTTCCAAAGTAAAATAAGAAGCCTTGCTTTTCCATGGGCACACTGTATGTGTATCTGAGACTTTTAAAAATTTTTTCTTTAGAGCTTCCGGCGGAAGAATGATTCCCTTCCACTCATTATTTTTTGCGTGGAAAGAAATTGCACGACACTAAAACTCCTTTATAAGATCAACAATAAATCACAAACAATTGAATCTTTCATATATGCCCTTTACTGAAGGTATAAAGATTCTTTAGGAACATTTGGCATATCAAAATCTGTTTTAACCATCATCTGCAATTTTATTATTTAAAGGCGGTGGTATTAAATAACAATGCTGCTAAAAAAGCAGCATTGTATTAAGTTATAAAATGAATCAAATCGAATTACATACCTGGAGCTGCTTTGTCTTCAAATTTTGTATTAGCCTGTGGGCTAAACTGAATTTTCTGAAGATATGGATCCATCTTGCCTTCCATCATTTCTTTTATAGCCCGTGCATAATATGCTCTTGCATCGTCTACTGTTTTTTTACCTGTTGCAACATCATTAGCCAGGTTTATAGCTAAAAAATTGGCTTCTTCTTTATCACATCTTGCAGACATTTCTCCTACAGTTCTTGCTACAACAACACTACCATCATATTGTGCCAGCTCATCAAATTTATCTGCCGGAACACTATAATTTACAAACTGCTCCAAAAGGTCAAGGTGTGGCATTGGAAAATTGTGCTGCACCGGTTCTTTATGTATAATAGTCCTTTTCCATGGCCCGTTATTATGCCATACTAACATAGTTCCTGTTATTTCATTTGGTGCGCCATATTTAACCATTATGGTATTTGCCACTTCCTGTGTTTTGGCCGGCCAACCTGTTATAATACCCTTTGCTTCATTTGCAGATACACTACTTAATCTGTTTGTAGTAGTGCAAGCGGTAAAAGACACTAATGAAATAAATAATCCTGCTGCTAAAATCTTTTTCATAATTCATGTTTTGTTTAAATAAAAGTTGATTTGTGAAACCTAAACCTACACAGACTGCTTCTGTATACCTAGGTTATCAATCTTAGAAGATTTGAACAGTAGCTTGTAAAAGATTAGTCGTTGTATTAGATGAAACCTGACAGCAGATTTTATTTTTCTTCAAGATTCATAATAATCTTTTCTTCAAGTTCTGCAGTATTTTGTTTGGGGGCTAATGTAGTAGTAGCGTGCCTTCTTAATAAACGCTCAAGAAAACGATTTTGCTTTCGGTAATTTCTGCAACCGCTGCACATAGATAAATGCATATTCAGTTGTGCTTTTTCCATCAGGCTTAATGGGGCGTTATTGCTTTTCTCTATCAAAAAAGTGGCTTTTCTACAGTGTAGCATTACGGAGTTCATCAATCGCCGCATAATAAATGTTTAGTAGAATAATGGCTCGTATAAAATGTAGTCGTATAAATGAATATTACCTGACATAGAAATTACCGGTTATATTTCCTGATTTAAACCATTTGTTTTAGAGGCAAGTCTTCGGTAGTAGTTTTGCCCGGTGCATGATCTGGCAGAAATTGGCTTGAGTGATATCCAGTTTTGGTACAAACATTTTTACTCTCAGTAATTAATAGGAACTGGAAAATTCTCCAATTTCAAATTGGCCATTTCTTTTATCATTTATGATCAGGTATGAATATCTTGTTACATCATTCATATCAATGTTCTCAATTAGCAAGTATGCCTGTTCCCAGTTTTTCTCATTGGTTGGTTGTTCCCAAATTAATTTTTTATATAATTCTGATGAGATTTCTACTTCTAATACAACAGGATTTTCGGCAGGTTCAAAATATTTGTTAGCTACCGTTTTAATGTCATCAAATTTATTTAAATTAATATGACCAGCACGTCTATCTGAACTACATCTCGGAACTTTTCCATCCTTTTTGCTTTGTGTCCATTCATTTTCCGAAATAATTCTATATAACTTCAATTTAGACAAGGTTCTTTGTTTCAATATAGTAATTAATATCGCGATGTTTTTTGTATAACACACAATAGCTGTTTGTCGAAAAACTGCCTTCTCTTCAAATCTAAGTTAAATCAGAAGGTTCATGCAAGTGGAATTGACTTTATATCCGGGTTTTGTAGATAATGGATAAAGTGAAAAAATAATAAACAGATCAAGTAATTATTTGTTTGCATAGAAACTTATTAAATTAGAATTGCTGTATACAGATTATATCATTTTGCGGAGAATCAGCGCCTTAATCTCCGCATCTTTTGAGGTGAATATTAGATTTGCGGAGAATAAATGGTACATTCACCGCATAAAATGCGGACAATAAGTAAATATATTTATCAACTTCCTAATTGGCCCCAGTTTCATTGGGATCAGAATAAGTTAGCAAAGATATTAGCTGAAGTACGCCACCGCCAGGGCCGACTGCTTGGACGAATGGAAGGACTGGGTTTCAACCTTCAAAAAGAAGCTACCCTTCAAACATTAACGCTGGATGTGCTAAAATCAAGTGAGATTGAAGGCGAGATTTTAGACCGGGAGCAAGTGCGATCCTCTATAGCCAGGAGATTAGGAATGGATATAGCCGGATTGGTGCCTGCGGACAGGCATGTGGAAGGCGTAGTGGAAATGATGCTTGATGCTACCCAGAATTATAAAAATGAGCTGACTGACGAACGGTTGTTCGGGTGGCATGCTGCCTTATTCCCAACCGGCAGAAGCGGAATGAATAAAATTGTTGTAGGAGGCTGGCGGGCTAACACAAAAGATGACCCTATGCAAGTGGTATCGGGACCAATGGGTAGAGAAATAATTCATTATGAAGCTCCCGATTCGGAAATACTGGATAAGGAGATGAAAAGATTTTGCGATTGGTTCAATAAAGAAAACAGCATTGACCCTGTAATGAAAGCCGCACTCGCTCATTTATGGTTTGTAACCATACACCCCTTTGATGATGGTAATGGACGTATTGCAAGAGCCATCGCTGACATGCAGTTATCACGTGCAGATGGTACACCTCAACGCTTTTATAGCATGTCTGCACAAATAAGAAAAGAAAGAGCGGATTATTATAATATTTTAGAAGAAACGCAGAACGAAACCCTGGATATTACACAATGGATGGAGTGGTTTCTTACCTGTTTGGATAGGGCATTAACATCAACCGATGAAACATTAGTAGTCGTCTTAAAAAAAGCAAGATTTTGGGAGAAGCATGCTGAAAGTACATTTAATGACCGGCAGGTTTTATTGCTTAATAAATTATTAAATGGCATTGATGGAAAGATGACGTCATCCAAATGGGGAAAGATTGCTAAATGTTCTCAGGATACGGCATTGCGTGATATACAAAATTTGATGGACCGGCAAATATTGGTAAAAGAGCCTTCGGGAGGACGAAGTACAAGTTATGTTTTGGCAGACTAAATTTTAAGGCACCAATTAAAAAGAAGGAAATGTCCTTTGCTCTTTATTAGGTGCTGGTGTAGATCCTGCTTTGATTCTTCATTTTGTAAAAACCGCTTTTCTCTAAAAAATAATTGAGTGCACTTAAGTAGCCTCGCCGCGAATCGAACGCGGATCCAGGGCTTCGGAGACCCTTATACTATCACTTTGCTTCCATTTGATGAATCAGGCTACATGTTGTTTTAAAAATTTGACATGCTTGTTAAATAGTATGATGGTAAAAATTTTTACATAAAAAATGTAATGCTTTATTTCTCCTTTTGCAGCATTAAGGTGCTCATGCAACGGATGTCATTTACATTCACTGTTTTAAAATCTTCAAGGTAAGCAAATGAATACCGGCTCCATAGCTGCTCCAGTAAAGAGCGGGTTAATAA
>JACDAZ010000223.1 GCA_013695175.1 Flavisolibacter sp.
GATGTATTCAGGGGTGCAACGGTAGCATTGATGATTCTTGTAAATAACCCGGGTACCTGGTCTCACATTTATGATCCTCTAGAACATGCTCCCTGGCATGGAGTAACTCCGACCGATTTGGTATTTCCTTTCTTTTTATTTGCGGTTGGTAATGCCATGGCTTTTGTAATGCCGCGTTTTGAATCTGCGGGTGATGCTGTATTCTGGAAAAAAGTTTTAAAAAGAAGTCTCTTAATATTTGCAATTGGTTTATTTCTTAATTGGTCACCATTTGTACGGTGGGATGACGATCATCTTATTTTCAGGGCATGGGAATATACAAATAACAATGGAGATTTAATTGGTGTAAGAATTCCGGGAGTGCTGCAACGAATTGCTTTGTGTTACTTTTTTGCATCCATCATAGCATATTATTTAAAACCCAGAGGTGCTTTTTTAGCTGGAATCATCTTACTGCTTTTTTACTGGGTTTTATGTGTGATTGGAAATCCTGCAGATCCATACTCCATTACCGGCTGGTTTGGAGCTGATATTGATAAAGCAGTTTTTGATCCTGCACATTTATACAGAGGTGAAAGAGTAAATGGTCAACCTTATATTTTTGATCCCGAAGGATTAATGAGTACGATACCTGCAATCGTTCAGGTGATATTTGGCTACCTGGTGGGTGATTATATAATTAAAAATGAAAAAGTAAAAATTGAAAATTTAGAAGACCCTAATATTTCACCCACCATTATCGATAATCAAGGAACAAATAACTTATACAGAATTCTTACTGGATTGTTCATGGCGTCTATGGCCTTGCTTTTTGCAGGTTATGTATGGGGTCTTGTATTTCCTTTAAATAAAAAAATATGGACAAGTTCTTATACAGTCTATACAACAGGTTTAGCTATTTCAATCCTGGCAGTATTAATTTATGCAATAGAGTTAAAAAAATATCGCGGCTGGTGGAGCCGGTTTTTTGATGTTTTTGGTAAGAATCCACTCTTCATTTTTTTTCTTAGTGGATTTTTACCCCGTCTGCAAAGTTTGATAAGAATCTCCAATGGCTTTACAGAAGCAGGAAGTCCCAAATATCTTTCACCATTTGGATGGTTTTATGAAAATATATGTAAACCTATTCCCGGACCACCTGAAAATGGATCTTTGGCTTATGCTATTATCATGATCCTTTTTTATTGGAGTATTGTTTATTTTATGGACAAGAAAAAGATATACGTGAAGGTGTAACCCCCACCAACTCCCCCGGTGGGGGAGAGTTTGATTCAATCTATTTATTGTTATTCCAACATTCCTAAAATAGGGCTGTCTAATTTACCGCTGCGAACGCTGCGACCGCTGCGGTTATATTCTCTTGCTTCCCTAATAAATTTGAACGCAGAAAACACAGATACTGATGATTTTTAAGATCCTCTATTTTATAATGTAATTTGAATATTGAACTTTTTTTTTGAACTTACACCGGCCACAATATTCAGATGATTAAAGATCAGCGAAAACCATAACAATCATAAAAATCTGTGCTCATCAAAACAAACTTCCCTGCGAACCAGGTCTTTTAAAATTACTGCAATCCAATCCCAATCTTTCATGCTGAAGTCCATACTTCTTTGTGTAAGTTTTATATTGATCGGCAACCAACTTAGCTATACTACCCTCACCTCTCATTCTTCTTCCCCAATCGCTGTCGTTTACTTTTCCTCCGTGACTTACTTCAATCAAGTGCCAAACTTTATCTGCCCTGTCCGGAAAATTTTTATAAAGCCAGTCATGAAATAAAAATTTTATAGCACCATTTAACCTAATAAAAGTATATGCTGAAAAACTGGCACCAGCCTCGCTTGCAGCTTTTATGATTGCCGGCATCTCATGTTCGTTTAATCCCGGTATCATTGGGCCTAACATCACACCCATCTTCACTCCTGCCTTACTCAATTGTTCGATTGTTTTTATTCTTTGTTTACCGGTTGTTGTTCTGGGTTCCATTAATAACCTCAGGTCCTCATTAAAAGTGGTCACCGAAACAAGAACTGAAACTAAATTTCTCTTACCCATTTCCTGCAGAAGATCAATATCTCTTAATTTGCCTGCATTCTTTGTAATCATACCAACAGGTTGATTAAACTCATTACATACTTCCAGTAATTGCCTTGTAAGCCTGAACTTTCTTTCTGCGGGTTGATAACAATCTGTATTACCACTTACACTAATTGGAACGCATTCCCATTTTGGATGCATTAAAAATTTTCTCAGGAGTTGCGCTGCATTCTTCTTAACCAGGATTTTACTTTCGAAATCAACACCTGCACTATAACCCCAATACTCAAATGTGTTTCGTGCATAACAGTAAATACATCCATGCTCACAACCCTGGTAAGGGTTCATGCTGTAAAACATGCCTACGTCAGGACTATCTACTTTATTGACAATTGATTTTGAATCAACCTCTATATACTGAGTTTTTATAGCCGGCTCAATCCAGTCATCAACAGCTTCAACAAATTCTTTTGTTGATTGGTGTTTTAAAAATTTATTGTGTGTATTGAATTGAGCTCCACGCCCTTTTTTGTATATCTGTTCTGAGTGTTTTTCATTTTCCATTCAACCATTTTCTAATCAATTTTAAAAAAATAATTGCCCCTGCTTGGTAGCTACCGGTAGGTTCATAAATTCAAATCTTTTTAAAATCTGATATTGATGTGTACCCTCGCTCCTCTTCAGCAGCAACATATGATCTGATATAAACCTTCCTGTAAATTGCCTGTGTGAAAACTCCAGCCAGGCCTGCTCAAACTGCCAGGGCTTTAATTTTCTTGCAATACCAATATGTGGCTCTTCCAAAAAATGCGGCTTCTGGTCGTTCATACATTTAAAAAGCCTTTGCGCCACTTTTAATTCTTTTACCAGGTTTTGTACAGGAAGCTTTGTTGTTACATTTATATAAATGGTGTGAGATGGATAACAGCTGTAATCTTTCAATTCTATTTTAAAAGGTGAAATACCCAAAGCTATATGTTGTAATCGTTGAATGATCTTTTCCTCCATCATGCTCCAGTTATTAAACCGCACTAAAGCAATATGAGATTTTAAATATTTTGTAAGCGGAGTATTATACTTTTCAGCAAATTCATCTTTTACTTTCCTGATCTTATTCCTTAATTCTTCATGAGGTACCAGTACCAGCATGTATTCATTAAGCCTGTAGCCCGGCATTTTTATAGGATTTGTATGCATCACTAAAATTTATAGTACTAAAATACTAATTTATTTAGTAATATGCAAGCCAATTAAAATTATTTTATTAAATTTTTGTTTTAAAGATCAGGTTACTTTTTTATATTTCTCCAATGAGAGCAGCAGGTTTTTAATTTTATCAACCCCTATCTTTTCAGCCCATTCAAACGGACCAAAAGGATAGCTGGTTCCAGATTTCATAGCTGCATCAATTTCATCTTTTGTGCTGACACCTTCATTAAAAGCGAGATATGCTTCATTTATAATCAAGGAAACAACACGGGCACTTATAAAACCTGGTTCATCCGGTACCCATTGTATTTTTTTACCCAAAGCAACTAATATAACTTCTGCTTTGGTTTTATAATTCTCTTCTAAATAGCTTCCTTCCAACAAAGGTTTATTTAAAAACCCTTCCCATGCATTTATCCTGATAAAGTTTTTATCAGTCTCCGATAAAGTTTTAGCAACACTGTTTATGATTATTAATTTAGGCAGTAACTGTTGAAGATAAGGTAGTGTTGATGGATCATCTTCAAACATTAAATCAAGAAAAGCATCGGCATCATTAATTTCATCTCTCTCAGTAAAATCAGTAACGAAGGTGATAGAATTCATTTCTGTTATTACTTCCAATACCTCTTTCTTTTGTTTTTCAGATGCCCGCACTACAAGTTTCATTGTTTTAATTATTGATGCCAAAGTTATAATCATAGATCCTTTTATAACGGCACTAAAAGAAGTTATGAATATTCCAGTATTTTACCCTTAATTCGCTTTTTTAAAATATTATGGAAAAGCAGATTGTTCAAACTAAAAATGCGCCGCAGCCAATTGGACCCTATAACCAGGCAATCATAGCAAACGACACTTTATATATTTCGGGTCAAATTTGTATTGATCCTTCAACTGGATATTTAAAGAACCGCGATATACAGGAAGAAACCCACCAGGTTATGCAGAATTTAAAAGCAATTTTAAATGAAGCCGGTTATAAATTTAATAATGTGGTGAAGTCCACTATTTTTATTACTGACATGAACAGGTTTGGAGAAATTAATGAAGTGTATGGGAAATATTTTGATGGTGAATTTCCGGCAAGAGAGACCGTGCAGGTGTCAGCACTTCCCAAATTTGTAAATGTTGAAATAAGCATGATTGCTGTTCGTTAGTTTTGTGAATGAAAAAGCTACTGAGGCGATTGTTTTACAAACCGGTTTTACATCTCAGTAACCGCTATTCATCCAAACCTGAAAAACAAAGAATTTATACTGCACTTTCAGATTTACTTTCACGCATTCTAAATGAAGAAAAAGAAAAGGGATTAATTGTTCCTTTTGATGCTGATAATAGTAAAATAATCATCTTTTCAGATCAGCATAAAGGTGCACGAAATGGTGCCGATGATTTTCTAAAAGCTGAACAAAATTATTTGGCAGCCCTTGATTTTTATTACGCAGAAGGTTATCATTTTATATCCTTAGGCGACAGTGAAGAACTTTGGGAAAACACTTTACACCAGGTAAAAAAACACCAAAAACCCGCATTTGAAAAAGAAGCCAGGTTTATTCCAAAGAATGCCTTCATAAAAATTTTTGGCAATCATGATCTGTTCTGGGATAATGATCCCTTTTCTTTTTTGCCTTTGCATGAAATTTATAATGCCGATATAAAGGTTTATGAAGGAGTGGTTTTACAAACCTCCATTAACCAATTGAGGTTAAATATATTTTGCACGCATGGCCACCAGGGTGATAAAGTAAGTGATGGTAACTGGTTCAGTAAATTTTTTATTGCAAGAATATGGGCTCCTTTTCAATCTTATTTAGAT
>JACDAZ010000229.1 GCA_013695175.1 Flavisolibacter sp.
TTACCCAATTGAGTAAAAGTGAAATACCAAGAACTTTTACATTAGTAAAAACCTCTTTTAATTTTTCATACCGCACTTTTGCAAAAGGCGGATACATCATTAATATCAAACCGATAGCTAAAGGAATATTAGTTGTGCCACTGGATAGGGAATTAATAAATGTTGAAGATGATGGAATAAAAAATCCTATGGCAACACCCAGCACCATGGCTAAAAAAATCCATAGTGTGAGGAACCGATCTAAAAAGCTTAATTTCTTTCTTTGCACTGCCGGATTACAATCTATAGCTGACATAATTATTATTTATTATTAAGTATAGTTAACAGCAATCGTTGTAACCATTATAAATTATCAAATAAATTATTGATTTGCTTTTGTGCAGATTCATGTCCCATCCGTTTCTCCCGGTAACAAACAATATAAAATTGGAAATCCCAAGTGAGGGGATACGGTGTATTTCCTATGTGATTCATTTTTTCAAATTTATTAGCTTAATATATTGATATTATATTTGAACCACATAGAATCATAGGTACATAGAATAAAAAAAACCTATGTGCAACCTTTGTGCCTACTGTTCCTATGTGGTTCATTTCTTCTGATTTTGTTTGTTTAATATATTGATATTATATTTCGAACCATTTAGAATCATAGGTATATAGAAGGGACATGGCTGGCACACAAATGAAACTTGCTTAAAAAACTTAATTTCTTTCTTTGCACTGCCGGATTACAATCTATAGCTGACATAATTAATTATTTAGCATTGAATCTTGCTAACAGCAATCGTTATAACCTGTATAATTATCAAATAAGTTATTGATTTGCTTTTGTGCAGTTTTCCATTCTTTTTCATTGATACAATAACAGGTTCTTACTCCTTCTATTTCACCTTTAATCAACCCAGCCTCCTTTAATTCTTTAAGATGCTGCGAAACAGTGCTTTGAGAAAAGGGAAGGTGTTCTACAATATCACCGCAAAAACAAGTTTTTTGTTTTATTAAAAATTGAAGTATAGCAATACGGGCAGGGTGTGCCAATGCCCTGGCATAATCTGCCAATTTATTTTCCCTGGTATTAAATTTTTGAGATTGTGTAACCCCCATATCAATCGCAATATTACGATGTATTTGGAAATAAAAAAATCAAAAGCTTAAAACAAAAACTGTTTCAACTTTTGAATAAGAATTTATGAAGTAGTAATAGAAGCCAGTAAGTATACTAGCAATATGCTTCGTCAATTGCCTTGCTCAGCTCAGGCTCAAGTTTTTTAATCCAGGCTGGTACTTGTTGTAAGATCTGCCAGTTACCGGAATCACTGATCGTCATTCTGAAAATTTGACTGTCAACACTCACACTGCACACTTCGTCTTTACCTTCCAGTATTCCCTGGAACTCGAACTCTATACCTTGTATAGTTTTTTTAAATTGATCCATATGGATAAACCCTTAATTAATTATGGTTTTAATGAAAAATATTACGTTCTATTAAAAAAGCTGTCTTTCTTATTTTGATTCAGCTTCAGCCAGTTCTGAATTTACAGTTTCCACATGAGGGACATGTTTGATAGTAAGCTGAAACTTTGGATTTAAACTGATATGAAATTCATTAGCAGCAAAAAGTTCTTTTACTACAGCATCTTCCAACAAAGTAGAAGCAAGGCTTGCAGCCAAAGGAAGATCAACAATTACATTCACCGGCTTGCCTTCTCTGAATTTGATCAAAAATTTGTAACCGGATTTTCTTGTCATACCGGCTCTTTCAAAATCCTGGGCATTTAAATTTAAAATTTGCTCTGCGGCTAAAGATCTTTTTAAAACTATGCGAATAACAGGGAGGTATTTACCCCAAACATTTGTATACATATTGAAGATTAACGTTGAAAATTATAATAAGGAAGGATTACTGTAAAGATGCGATTTTCTGAGTCAATACGGACATAATGTTTAAAGATTATCTTTGAAACAGGTGTATTTGCTTCATTTTCAGTTGAAATTAACGCCTCTACAACTATACAATTCACAAAAAATCAACATATGGCTGATCAAAACAGGAGAAATTTTTTAACAACAACGTTGATGGTTGCAGCGGGAATGGCAACATATAATCATATTCCATTAACTAAAAAGAAAGCAGGCATCATACATC
>JACDAZ010000256.1 GCA_013695175.1 Flavisolibacter sp.
CCGTTTGCATCAATATTTTCTTTTGCTGTTGCTTTTGATAAATTTCCTATAAAAGCTATTGTATCATTTTTGATTCCAATATCAGTTCTGGTTGGTTGTCCACCGTTGCCGTCATAAACCAAACCACCGGAAATAATTACATCATAATTTTCTTTTGGTAAAACAGCACAGGATGAAATAAATAATATAAAAGAATAAAAAATTCGCATTGTTATTTTTTAAAATGAGTATTAGAGAATTTAAAAACACAATACATAACAATTATGATAATGCTTGTTCAAGATCATTAATAATATCCTGGAGGTCTTCTATACCAACACTCATTCTTATTAATCCTTCAGTAATATTATATTTCTCACGATGTTCTGCTGAAACGGATTGATGAGTCATAGAAGCAGGATGAGACAGCAAGGTATCTACTGTTCCCAGTGAAACTGTACGGGTGCACATTTTTAATTTATTCATAAATGAGATACCACCCTGTAAACCATCTTTCAGTTCAAAACTTAACATGGCACCGGGATGTTTCATTTGTTTTGTTGCAATCTCGTATGATGGGTGTGTTGACAGTCCTGCATAATTTACACGGGCAACTTTTGTGTGGTGATTCAAAAAGTTTGCAACCTCTGAAGCATTATGACAATGCCTTATCATTCTAAGTTCCAGTGTTTTTATTCCCTGGATCAATAAAAAAGCATCAAACGGATTTGCATTTCCACCAAGTAAACGATGCGTTTTTGTAACTTTTGTTTTCATAAACTCTACATCTCTTCCTAATAAAACACCGCCAATGGCTGAACCATGTCCATTTAAAAATTTTGTAGTTGAGTGTACAATAAAATCAATATCATAATTAAATGGTTGTTGCAGGTATGGAGTAGCAAATGTATTGTCGCATGCTACCAAAATTCCGTATTGTTTTGCCAGTTTGGAAAGTTGTTCAAGATCTACACACTGAATAGTAGGATTAGCAGGTGTTTCCAGGTAAAGCATTTTAATGTTCTTATTCTTTTTCAAAACATCTTCAGCTATTTCAAGATTGGTTAAATCAACAATAATGGATTCTATACCAAGAGCAGGCAACACCGTTTGAAGCAAATCATCTGAACCTCCATATAAAGAAAAATGAGAAACTACTTTGTCTCCGGATTTTAAATTGGATAACATTAATGTTGTAATGGCTGCCATGCCGGATGCGTGAAGTATGGCATGTGTTTCAATAGGTAAACTATAAGTTTCTAAAGCATTAATTTTTTCTTCTGCTTCTCTGAATGTAGGGTTACCCCATCGTGAATAAATAAATCCTTCTTCTTTACCACTGAATCTATTCATGCCTTGTTCGGCATTGTCATATACAAAAGTGCTGGAGGCATAAATAGGAACCTGGTGTGCATAGTTTGCATCCTGGGTATGACCGGCATGGATGGCTGTTGATCCAAATCCATTAAAATGAAAATTTTTATCAGGCATGATAAATGTTTTGTTATTTAGTATCTATTTACTGCTGAAAGTACATTTTGTTATGAAGATTCTTTTAACCCAATTTTCTGCTTACCATATGTGGGCAAATCAATTGCTCTTTTCAACAATAAATAAACTTTCTCCGGAAGTACAAATAATGCAGGTTGCAAGTAGTTTTCCATCATTAACCGAAACGGTTAAACATATGTGGAATGCCGAAAACATTTGGTGGCAAAGAATGAAATTAAATGAACAAATTAAAGCACCCGGTGAATTTTTCCAGGGAGATTTTAATGAACTTTCAAATTTACTAATGAACCAGTCAAAGCAATGGCATGAATGGATATTAACCTCACAACAACATATGCTGGATCACCAGTTTATTTATTACAATACTAAAAAGGAAAAGTTCAAACAAAGTACTTACCAGGTGCTGATCCATATTTTCAATCACGGTACCTATCACCGTGGCCAGTTAGTGACTATACTAAGACAACTGGAAATAAAGAATATACCAGCGACAGATTTTATTGTTTGGAGCAGGAAGTAAGTTAATTATGAATTATGGATTATGAATTATACCAAATGCCTGATACCTGACATCTCCCATCTCAATACGCCCACTTTACCAATGTAGCTCCCCAGGTAAACCCTCCACCAAAAGCAGCCAAAACAATATTATCACCTTTGTTTAAATCATGCTTCCAGTCCCAAAGACATAAAGGAATGGTTGCAGCTGTTGTATTTCCATACCGGCTTATATTCATCATTACTTTTTCATGAGATAATCCCATCCTGTTGGCTGTAGCATCAATAATTCTTTTATTAGCCTGGTGAGGTACCAGCCATGCAATATCATCTCCGGTTAAATTATTCTTTTCTAAAAGTTCAGCACTTACATCAGCCATCCCCTTAACAGCAGCTTTAAAAACGGGCTGCCCGTCCTGGAAAATATAATGTTCTTTGTTGGCAACTGTTTCGGCAGAAGGAGGTTTTAAAGAACCCCCTGCTTTCATGTGCAGAAACTCTTTTCCGCTGCCATCGCTTTTTAAAATACTATCTAATATTCCGAAACCATCTGTATTTGGTTCTAATAAAACTGCCCCGGCACCATCACCAAACAAAACACAGGTGGTGCGGTCGCTGTAATCTACGATAGCACTCATTTTATCTGCACCAACCACTACTACTTTTTTATACCTCCGGCTTTCAATTAAGGACGCACCTACAGTAAGCGCATATAAAAATCCTGAACAAGCTGCCTCCAGGTCAAAACCCCAGGCATGTTTGGCGCCCACTTTATGGCTGATGATATTGGCTGTTGCGGGAAATACCATATCCGGTGTAACCGTTGCACAAATAATAACATCTATCTCCTCAGGGTCGATACCTCTTTTTTCACACAGCAATTGAACAGCAGGGGCTCCAAGGTCAGAAGTTGCCTTTCCGGGTTCTTTTAAAATTCTTCTTTCAGTGATACCTGTCCGTGATTTTATCCATTCATCGTTCGTATCAACCATTCTTTCAAAATCTGCATTTGTAAGTCTTGTTTCCGGTACATAACCACCCACAGCAGTTATGGCAGCATTTATTTTTTGTATCACTCAGCTATTTTTTATAAAATAGCAGCTAAGATACTAAAGACCTTATAACTGCATTTAAAGGTTAGTCATAACTTTAAAATCAAAAAAAATCAATAGTATCTTTCTATTACTTTCGCAAATATGATCGCTTTCTTAAGAGGCAGCTTTATAAAAAAATCTCCTGCCGTAATTCATGTTGATGTAAATGGGGTTGGGTACGAGGTAAATATCAGTCTACATACATATTCTAAACTGGAAAAAATTGAAGAGGGAACCCTGCTAACACATTTACTGGTTAGAGAAGACGCTCATATTTTATATGGCTTTTTCGATTCAGCAGAAAAGGAACTTTTTCTTCAATTGATTAATGTTTCCGGGGTTGGGGCATCTACCGCCAGGGTGATGCTTTCTTACATGAAGCCTGAAGAAATTATAAGAGCAATTGTACAGGGAAATGCAAGACAACTGGAAGGCATAAAAGGAATCGGGAAAAAATCTGCAGAACGTATTGTTTTAGAACTTCGTGACAAATTATCAAAACTCCCAATAGACTCAAATATTTCATCCTTCAAAAGCAATAGTTTACCTAACGATGCGTTAAATGCATTGATTGCTTTAGGTATAAACAGGCAGGCCGCTGATGCAGCTATTTCCAAAGTAATGGAGCAGCATCCTGAACTGGGTGTAGAAGCACTTATCAAAAAAGCATTGCAAACCCTTTGATTGATTAACTAATTGCGAGAAGATTAGCTTGAAGCCTTATTCTACCTTTATATTTTCTACCCTTGTAGCTACCCTACTCTTGTTAATTTCCGGAGAACGCTCCTATGCCATTCCCTTAAATACAAATTATTATTTCCAGGACACAACCAAGCATCCTTTAACTGACCGCAGAGGCGACCCTTATACCTACCCAGGAAGAAATGCCTTTGAACTTAGAGATACTGCTTTTATAAAAAGAACAGTTGAATATGACCCCGAAACAAAACAGTATTTTGTTATAGAAAAAATAGGCGAAAGATATTATCGTACTCCAATGACTTTTTCCATGAGGGAGTTTATTGAACTTCAGGGAAAAAAAGATGAAAATGAATATTTCCGTACTCGGGCAAATACCTTAATCAATCTTAACCGAAGAAACGTAAGACCCAATTTTGGTTTTTCTTCTGACTGGATGAACCGTATTACCGGTAATGGAAAGGTTGAAATTAATCCTACAGGGTATGTTGATATTGCAGCAGGCTACCAGGGTCAGCATATAAATAATCCCACTTTACCTGAAAGAGCTAGAAAGACAGGTGGGTTTGATTTTAATATGAATGCCCAGTTGCAGGTAGATGCCAATATAGGGGATAAGATCAAACTGCCTATAAATTATAATACTTTAGCCAATTTTGATTTTGAAAACCAGCTCAAGCTTGATTACCACGGAAAAGATGATGAAATATTAAAACAATTCCAGCTGGGAAATATAAATTTTACTTCTAAAGGTTCACTTATTCCCGGTGCTCAGTCACTCTTCGGCGTGAAAACGCAACTTCAATTCGGGAAACTTTTTGTTACAACGGTTTTAGCCAACCAACGTTCACAAAGACAAGCCATGGGTATGCAGGGTGGTGCCGCCTCGCAATTATTTGATATCAGGGCTGATGAATATGAAGAAAACCGGCACTTTTTATTAGCTCATTATTTCAGGAATAACTATAACAACGCCATGAAAGATCTGCCTTTGGTCAGATCTAATGTACAAATTGTGAGAATGGAAGTATGGGTTACCAATCGTACCGGAATCACCACAGACACAAGAGACATTGTGGCTTTTATGGATCTTGGTGAGGGTAATCCCTTTTCAGTTCCCGGTGGCGGTAATCCAAATACATTGCCCGGAAATGACGCCAATTCTCTTTATGGCATGTTGCTGAACACACCTAATGCACGTAATTCCACCACAGCGCAAACTACTTTAATAGGAATGGGATTACAGCCTGTACAGGATTTTGAAAAAACTTTTGCACGCAAATTATTCCCGTCTGATTATTATTTTAATGAGCGTATTGGCTTTCTTTCTATAAATCAACCATTACAACCCGATGAAGTGTTGGGTGTTTCTTACCAATACACATACAACGGTAAGGTATACCAGGTAGGCGAATTTTCACAGGATGTGCCACCGGACAGCAGTGGAAATAGTCAAAAAGTCCTTTTTCTGAAATTATTAAAAGCTACATCGCAGCGTACCAATCTGCCAATATGGGATCTGATGATGAAAAATGTTTATAGCATTGGTTATGGACAATTGGAACCAACAGATTTTAAACTTGATGTTGTTTATGAAGAGCCTAGCCTTGGAGTAAAAAGATATTTACCAATCAATGATAGCGTTCTTACACAATACAGAGGTCTTCCTTTATTAACACTTGTAAACCTTGACAGGCTAAATAATAATAATGATCCGCAACCTGATGGAGTGTTTGATTATATTCCCAATTATACTGTCATCCCATCTCAAAGCCGGATTATTTTCCCTGTACTGGAGCCTTTTGGTAGAGATCTTGAATATGTTTATGCCAATGATGCAGCCAAACAAAAATATTTATATTATCCTCTTTACGATACCATTAAAGCTATAGCTCAAACTTATGCTAATTTAAACAGGTTTAAATTAGTTGGACGTTCTCAATCGCAGGGCAGTGGTGAATACCAGCTTGGTTTTAATATTCCACGAGGTTCTGTAACTGTTTCCGCCGGTGGGCAAATATTGCAGGAGAATATTGATTATGAAATTAACTATGATCTTGGAAGTTTAAGAATTATCAATTCAGCCATCATCAATTCCGGAGTACCGGTAAATGTGCAGTATGAGAACAACGCCACGTTTGGCTTACAACAAAAAAATTATTTAGGATTACGTCTCGATTACCTGCATAGTAAAAATCTTAGTTTAGGTGCATCCATGGTTAGGTTGGGTGAAAGACCATTTTTTAATAAACAGACCTATGGTGAAGATCCCATTCGTAATACTATGTATGGAGTAGACTTTGACTATAGAAACGATATTCCACGTCTTTCAAAATGGCTTGATAAGTTACCTTTTTATTCCACCAGAACGGTTTCATCTATAAATGCATATGGAGAAGCAGCTATGTTGCAACCCGGGCATTCTCCTCAAATTGGAAAAGGATCAGCAGGGGTGATTTATATAGATGATTTTGAAGGTACACGAAGCAGTATTGATTTGAGATTTCCTTTAATCAGCTGGACGCTAGCTTCCACACCACAAAAGTCTCCCGATAAAAACGGAACTATCATGTTCCCTGAAGCTGAATTATCTAACAATCTGGAATATGGCTATAACAGGGCAAAATTAGCCTGGTATAATATTGAACCGGTATTACAGGAGCGCCGGAATCCAAATAATCCATTAAGAGGAAACCTTGCAGAATTATCCAAACCAGAGACAAGGCAGGTTTTTCAAAACGAAATTTTTCCACAGAGAACTCTTGATATAGGACAGGCTTTATTAACCACTTTCGATATGGCCTATTATCCAAGTGAAAAAGGTCCTTACAACTTTGCGTCAGACCCTGCTAAAATAGATTTTAGAAATAATTTAAGACAGCCAAAAAAAGCATGGGGTGGCATCATGCGCAATATTGATCAAACAGATTTTGAAACCAGCAATATAGAATTCATTGAGTTTTGGATACAGGATCCTTTTATAAATAAACCAAACAGTAACGGCGGTGAAATATATTTTAACCTTGGAACCATTTCAGAAGATATATTGAGGGATGGGAAAAGACAGTTTGAGAATGGACTGCCAACACCAAGTACTCCAAATACTTTAACTGATGAAACTGTGTGGGGAAGAGTTCCACGTAATCCCATACAGGTTACCAATGCTTTTAGTAATGATCCTGCAGATCGTCTTTTTCAAGATGTAGGTTTTGATGGATTAACAGATGATGATGAAAAAGTAAAATTCGAATCATACCTAAACACTGTTCAAAGCATTCTGGATCCTGTAACTTATCAGCAACTTTTACAAGATCCGGCAAAAGATAATTTTAAAGGTTATCGCGATCCTGCATATGAAAAAAATCCTGATGCAGGTATTTTACAACGTTATAAACATGTAAATAATCCACATGGTAATTCTCCCATTGCAAATTCTACGGATCAATTTACAAATGCATTTACACTTTACCCCGACCAGGAAGAACTAAACAGGGATAATACATTAAACGAAACAGAAGAATATTTTCAGTACAGGGTGGAATTAAGACCGGGGATGAATGTATCTAACAATCCTCTTATTACCGATGTCAGAGAAGCAAGGAATGTAAGGCTTGCCGATGGTACTACAAGATCAGAAAAATGGTACCTGTTCCGGATACCAATAAAGGATTATGAAGCAAAAGTTGGTAACATTCCTGATTTTAAATCTGTCAGGTTTATAAGAATGTTTCTTACATCTTTTGAAGATTCAATTGTATTGCGTTTTGCTAAGTTAGAACTGGTGCGCAATCAATGGAGAAAATTTAATTTCGAAACAGATACTACAGGAAATTATTTGCAATTGCCTGCTAATGATCCTACACAGGTTGATGTACTTGCTGTAAACCTGGAAGAAAATGATCAGCGTAATCCCATACCTTATGTAACACCGCCGGGTATAGACAGGCAGCAACAAATTAGTAATAATAATGTGCAGCTTTTACAAAATGAGCAAGCTTTAAGCTTACGTGTTTGTAACCTGGAAAAAAGTCAGGCCAGGGGTGTATTTAAAACAATGAATCTTGACCTCAGGCAGTATGGTAGAATGGAAATGTTTATTCATGCCGAGTCTGCACAGGATCCAACATCAATAAGAGATCGTGATTTAAATGCTATTATAAGAATAGGCAATGATTTCGTCAGCAATTATTATGAAATCAGAATTCCTTTAATAGTTACTCCATGGGGTACTCGTGATTCAGCATTAATATGGCCTTCTCAAAATAGTTTGGATTTTAACCTGAATGAATTAACCATATTAAAAGCACAGCGTAACAGCAGTGGGTTCAATACTTCTCAATACTATAAACGCACACTACCTGATGGCAGAGTGCTGGCAATAATGGGTAATCCTAATCTTGGGGAGGTAAGAGGAATGATGCTGGCAGTAGAAAATGCAGGTCCCGATGTTGGTTGCGCAGAAATATGGTTTAATGAATTGAGATTGTCACAGTTAGATGAAAGAGGAGGTTGGGCGGCTTTAGGAAGGGTGGACATCAGGTTAGCCGATCTTGGTAATCTTACATTTGCTGGTAGTGCACGCAGCCGTGGTTTTGGAACATTGGAGCAAAGGGTTAATGAAAGAAGCCGCGAAGACTTTAAACAATTTGATGTAAGTACAAATTTGGATTTAGGAAAATTGGTACCTAAAGGGGCTGCTTTACAAATACCTGTGTATGCAGGTATCAGCAAAACCCAAAGTACGCCTGAATATGATCCATATGATCTTGATATAAGATTCCAGGACAAGTTGAAGAACAGCCCGGATGATATGAAGGATTCCATCAGAAGAGATGCTATAGATGATCTGACTATAAAAACAGTTTCTTTTAACAATGTAAAGAAGATCAAAACAAATAATAAACCTGTTCAGCCCTGGGATATTTCAAATTTAGATTTCAATTATTCTTACTCGCACCAGGAAAGATCAAATCCAATTATAGAATCAGAAGATATACAAAGAACACGTGGCGCTGTTTCATATAATTTTATGCCTCAGCAAAAATTTATGGAACCTTTCAAACCTTTAATAAAATCTAATTCTCAGTGGCTGGCATTAATTCGCGATATTAATTTTAATTATAAACCACAGATTTCTGTTAAGGCAGATGTGTTCAGGCAAATGGGTTCTTTGCGGTCCAGAAATGTAGGCGGCGGTGGATATAAGCTGCCTGAAACTTTTGATAAATATTTTTATTTCGATCGCTATTATACTCTTAGATGGGATTTAACGCGATCACTAACCTTAGATTTTAATGCCATAAATAATGCACGTGTTGATGAACCGTTTGGATATATAGATACAAAAGGGAAAAAAGATTCTGTAAGTAAAAATTTCTGGAAAGGTGGCAGAACAACGCATTACCAGCATAATGGTACTTTATCATATACATTACCAACTTCTAAAATTCCTTTCCTTGACTGGACAAATATCAGAGCAAGTTATACAGGCAAATATGATTGGATCGCAGCTTCATTATTAGCAAAGAATTTAGGTAACACCATATTAAACGGGCAAACAAAAAACATAAATGGTGAATTTAATTTTGACCAGCTATATAATAAGTGGAAGTTTTTACGTGGTGTGTATAGTGACAGGCCGGCACAACCTAAGCCACCTGTAGTAAAAGATACTGCAACCGGTAAGCAACAAAGAAAACGTGACCCTAATGCCTTACCTGAAGTGGGTGGATTAGCACGTTTTATTGCTCAAATGGCAACTTCTGTAAAGAGAGTGGGCGTGCAGTATACTGAAGATCTTGGAACATTATTACCAGGTTATCTTGACAGTACGAAATTTTTGGGAATGAATTTCAGGAACTCTTCACCGGGATGGAAATATGTTATGGGATATCAACCGGATACAAGCGATATAAATTCGTTGGGTGCTCGTGGTCTGATTACAAGAGATGAAATTTTTAATGAACTGATTCGTCAAACATTCAGTCAACGTCTAAGCCTAACCGCACAACTGACACCCATACGCGATTTAAATGTTGATGTAAACCTTGATAAAACGTTCCGCAAAGATTATGCAGAACTCTTCAAAGACACAACAGGATTCAGCGGGTTAACAAGGTTAAATCCATATGCAATGGGAAGCTTTAGCATAAGTTACATTTCTTACCAAACCTTATTCTCTAAGTTTGATCCTAATGAAGTATCTGAAACATTTAAACAATTTGAAGCAAACCGGGCTACTTTATCACAAAGGTTAAAAGGGGAGAATGTATATGCTCAGAATAATCCTGTAGGACCTGACGGATATGTACAAGGTTATGGCAGGTATGCACAAGATGTATTGATACCCGCCTTCCTTGCCGCTTATACAGATAAAGATCCTAATTCAATTTCACTGATCAAAAGTGACAATCCAAATCTCAGATCAAATCCGTTTTCTGGTCTGCTACCAAAACCAAACTGGAACATTACATACAATGGATTGAGCAGGCTTAAACCTTTTGAAAAAATCTTTACCAACTTTACTATTCGCCATGGTTACAACAGCACATTAAGTATGAACAGCTTTAATACTGCGTTGTTGTTTCAGGATCCTTTTCGTGTGGGATATCCATTTTTCCGTGATACACTAACAGGAAATTACATCCCATACTTCCTGGTACCAAACATTACTATAAGCGAACAGTTTAGCCCTTTGCTGGAAGTTGACATGACATTTACCAATCAATTATCTACCCGTGTAGAATACAGGAAGAGCAGGCAGCTCAGTTTGAGTCTTGTAGATTATCAATTGGCAGAAAACAGATCTACAGAATATACTATTGGTTTTAACTGGCGCCGCCGTGGTGTGCCTTTTCTTCAAAACATGCGTATAGGTAAGGAAGGTAAGAGATTGGATAATGATATTACTTTCCGTTTTGACTTCAGTCTTCGTGACGATGCAACAGCTAACAGTAAACTGGACCAGAATACTGCGTTTGGAACAGCAGGTCAAAAAGTAATCAGGCTATCACCAACGATTGATTATGTTTTAAATAACAGGATCAATCTTAAGTTTTACTTCGAACAAAACAGGGTAATCCCTAAAATAGCCACTGCAGCACCGGTTACTACAACAAGAGGTGGTTTGCAGGTAAGAATTTCATTGGTGCAATAAAAGATTAATTTTTTGAATCGTTATTAGTAACTGATGCTCATTTTGTCCTCGATTTTTATTCAGGTCATCATCTTTCAATGATTAATATTTACTGTATATTTTGAATATTGTATAGCTATCGGGATCAGCATCTTCATTGAATAGCGCAGCAAATATGCTAGAATTTTTGAATGCTCACTTCACCTGATAACGAATAATAGGTAGTTGTTTCTTTATGATCAGTCACAAAAAAAACCGCCTAATGCGGTTTAAATATTAAGAGATTAAATATTTTTAAGGAACTGCTACAGGTGCTGTTTTTTTGAACAGCATTACATAACCACAAAGATTTTTCTTTTGTTTTTTATTTATCTGTACAGGCCTCATCATATGAAACTCTGTAAATTTTGGTATGTAAGAATAAGAAATAATGTTACCATCTATATCTCCCCATAACTTTTTTTGATAAACAACCTGTTTTTCATTCCAGTCAAACATGCGTACTTCATATAAACGGGAGGTGGGCTCTCCAATAAAAACAAAATTATAGAGGCTGCCTTGTTGCAGTGGTACAATCACGGGCATTTCATATTCACTTTCCATGGTTATTGATGCTTCTTTTAAAACTACAAAACCATCTTTAGCAAAAAGGGTTTTTAAACTATCTACCTGCGTCTGAATGGTAACACTTTTACATTCCTGTAAACGAATTACATCCTGTGCGTAAATAGAAGTAGAAAGGATCAGGAGGAAGGACACGAATAGGGATAACTTTTTCATAAGGTTTATATCAGGAATTGGATATCTTAATGATGATAAAAATAGAAGAAATTTTAGCTGAATTAAAACTTTTCACAAGCTTTTATTCTACAAATAACGAAGAAATTTATAGAATTAGTATTTTCCCGAACGCACAACCGCCTTTAGCGAAACTAATGCCAGTAGTTCTACTATTTTATTTAAAATTGTTAGAATTATTAAAATCTATTAAGACTTTTTATTGAAGTAAACAGCCGATGCCTGTTGCGTGCTTGTTATTGATAATTCATTAACACAAACATGTTGTGGTAGAGTGGTAACATAATATACAACCTCAGCCACATCTTTTGCCGTAAGTGGTGTATAACCTTCATAAATTTTTTTTGAAGCCTCCTCATTTCCTTTAAAACGAACCAGAGAAAATTCAGTTTCGGCTGCTCCCGGATTTATAGATGTTACTTTAATTTGATGTTCCAAAAGATCGATACGCATGCTTTTAGTTAGAGCATCAACAGCAAACTTACTGGCACAATAAACATTACCTCTTTCGTACACTTCTTTACCGGCAATGGATCCCAAATTAATAATATGTCCTTTTTTATTTTCGATCATCCATGGAACAACTGCCCGTGTTACATAAAGCAATCCTTTAACATTTGTATCTATCATGGTGTCCCAATCTTCTATATCCCCTTCCTGTATCAAATCCCTTCCTAAAGCCAAACCTGCGTTATTAACCAGAACATCAGTAGACCTCCATTCCTGTGGAACTTGCTCCAGGGAAGTAAAAACTTGTTCTTTATTACGCACATCAAAAGGAAGCAAATGAATATTTACATTAAACAGTTTCTGAAGCTTTTCTTTTAAAAGTTCAAGGCGTTCATTTCGCCTCCCGTTCAATATTAAATTATACCCGTTTTCAGCAAATTTATAAGCACAAGCTTCACCAAAACCGGCAGTGGCTCCCGTAATTAAAACTATTTTATTCATTAACTGCGAAGATAGGAGGAGATTAAATTAACCCAGAGATCAACTTATCGTATAAGCGTTACCGTACCTTTTTCTACAATTTCTTTACCTGTAAAATCTACTGCTTTTACAATCCACACATATACACCTGTTCCCTGATCCTTACCATTAATTTTACCATTCCAGCCTTGCCCGCTTTGTGTAGTACTAAAAATGAGTTCGCCCCACCTGTTATAAATGCGGAAATATTGTATTTGAGTTACTCCCACGGCAATGGGTCTGATGATATCATTAATGCCATTACCATTTGGTGTGAATGCAGATGGAACAAACACACTTGGGTTGGTTCTGAATACTTTTACTGTGATGTGTGCAGAATCAACACAATCTGCTTCATTGTAAACTAACAACTGGTACCTGATGCTGTCAAAATTGCCTGAATAGGTTGCAACAGGGTTAGGAATAGCAGCATTGCTTAAATTAGTTGCAGGGATCCATTGATATCTTACTCCCCCTGAGGCATTAAATTGAAGTTGTTGACCTACCACTATTGCAGTATCATTTCCTGCAAAAGCATTGATTTTAGGTAACACATTAACTGCTACAGTGTCTTTAGTTTCCTTGGGGCAGCCACTTGCAGGTGAAACAGCTGTTAAGATATAATTTGTTGTAGTAAGAGGGGAGGCAACAGGTGATAAGGTTGCTGCATTACTTAAACTATTTACCGGTGCCCAGGAAAATGAAGTTCCATTTGTTGATCCATTTAAAAAAGCACTTGTTCCAAAACAAACTGTAGTATCAGGCCCTGCATTTACTACAGGATAAGGAACAGTTCTGACATTTACTGAACCTGTTGTACTGCAACCACCAATAAATCCTGTAACATCATAAGTTGTAGTACCAGCCGGCTTTGCTTTTGGATTTAATATCTTATCATTATTAAAAGCATTGGCCGGAGACCATTGAACTCTTAGTGCATCTGTTGTTACTCTTAGTTGAACGGAATCTGTTAAGCAAATGGTAGTATCAGCCATTACCTGAAGGCTTACAAAATTTACTACCCTTACTCTTACTGTATCATTATTGATGCAACCATTATCATCAAGTTGTACCGAATAGGTAGTGGTAGTAGATGGACTAACTGTTGGTGTAGCAGTATTTGCATTTGTAATAGTAATGCCTGGTGTCCATGAAAAATTACCGTTACCTATTGCTTCCAGTTGCAAGGCATCACCATTACAGATTAATGTATCCTTAAATGCAACAGATATAGGAGGTTTGTCAATTACAGTCACCACTTTTTGAATAGTATCAACACATCCCTTACTGTTACCAACAATCAATTGAACATTTTTATTTCCTATTTGGTTATACGAGAATGTTGGATTTTGCAATCGTGATGTATCCCCGGAAGCATTACCATCAAATTTCCAGCGCCATGAATTTACTACTCCATAATCTGTTTGGGTACGGTCATTAAACTGTGTTGGTTTATTGACACAAATTCCTGAAAAGTCAAACTCAGGAAAAAAACCGGGAAATACTTTTGCTAATGCTATAGCTGTGTCAGAGCATTCTCCATTTTTATTAGTAATAAGTGTAATTGTATAAATTCCTGTATCAGGAAAAGTAAATGTTGGAGTAGCAAGAACAGATGTATCATCAAAACGTTCAGCAAGTCCAAAATCCCAGAAATATGTTTTAATTAAATTAGACGGAGGTGTTTCATTTTTAAAATTTAAAGTATAACCATCACAGGTAATGTATTCAGGCTTGAGAACTGCAGCAGCAGTAATACAATTAGTAATTTTTATCTGCAAATCTTTTCTCTGTGTTGCAATTAATTTACCTTCCCTGAATTCCCTTACACATACTGTTACAACATAAATTCCTTCCTCCGGTGCAATTCCTGTTATTAACCCTGTCTTAGAATCAATGGAAACACCAGCACCTAAAGGTTGTGATCCTGAAAATGGAAATTGATAAGGAATAGCTGTATATGGTGGAGGTGATGGCGGATCAGGAACCGGTGTATTTGCCCCGCCGGAACCAGAACCCTGACCCCCTCCTAAAAAGGCATCGCAAAATGAATATAACAGTGAATCGCCAAAAATTTGTTTATCTGGATCTATTGCTCCAAAACTGTAATAAATAGGAGAATTAGAACAAACAATTACAGTGTCTGAACCTATAAATTGCGCACTACTATTTTCCGGCCCGGAAGGAACAATACTTGTTCCCGGAATTTCTGCTGTATAAGTAGCTCCTGAACTACTACTGGGAGCCAAAATATTATTGATGCCATTTAATCTACAACAACGTTGATAAGTAACAGTATATCCATTTAAAGATGCAGGTAAGGTCAGCGTAAATTCATAATATCCTACCTGGTAACAAACTATTGGTGGATTTGTAATACAAGGTCCGGGTGAGCCTAAATTTAAAATCTGAATGGGTCTTGACATGGGTATTCTACCATTCCAGGTCAATCCACCAGAACTGCTATAAACACCGATGGCTGCTTCAGGATCGAGAGGAGCACTGTTTGGGGGAGCATTACAATCACGGTATAATTTTAAAGTAACCTGGTAAACATAATTGGCACCTGAGCGTCCTGTATAAGTATAATACATCTCGCCACCAGTAATATGGTTGGTAAAGGAAGCCAGGCAGCAACACAAAAATAAAGTTGAAAAAAGTATTTTTTTAGCAGCTTTCATTAAGGCGGTTACGTTTAGGTTTCATTTCTCTTCTTTCTTCTTAATAACGTTAAGGATGTTAGCTTGGTATTTAAGTAAACAACTGATTTTCACATGCAGCGATGAATGTAACTAATATTTCATTTGCTTTTTCTACTTCTTCAACCATTCCCATATGTCCTGAATGCTCTAATATATAAATAAAAGAAACGTCTGGTAAATGAGTTTGCGTTAAAATATCCTCAAGAGGAACAGCAGCATCATCTTTACCTGCAATAAAAAGCACAGGTACAGATGATGTTTTTAAAACATTTGTTCTGTCAGGACGGCGTATCATGCTTTCATAATAAGCAATTAAAGCTGCTTTAGATAAGGATTTTGCTGACTCAAGATGTTGTTCAATGAGTTTAAAATTATTTTTCTTGCTTTCTTCCGCATACAATCCCGGTATCATATTTTTTAAAAAAGTTAAGGCTCCATTGTCTTTCATGAATTGAATTCCTTTTTTACGTGTATTTATTTTTTCTTCCCCATCGGCGAAAGCAGTTGAATGGAATAAACCTAATCCTGATAACATAGGTGCATATTTTTCAGCAAAAGCTAAGGCAATATAACCGCCCATGCTGTGTCCAATCAAAATACATTTCTCAATCTTTTCTTTATCAAGTATTGCTTTTACTGCTTCCGCCAATCCTTCCATGGTCATATCAGTAATCATTTCAGATGATCCCGATCCTGGCAGGTCAGGTACAATTAAATTGTATGAAGTGAGCGAGGGAATTTGATTTTTCCAAATATTGCAATCTTCACCAAAACCATGTAACAGAATTACAGTTTCACCTGTTCCTTCTATAGTATAAAAAATATTCTTTCCGTCTACCTTAATTTGTTGTTGTAACATGTATTCTTCTTTTTGAAATATACCAGCTTCTGAATAAGATTAAAAGCAAAAGTGGAACAATAGCATGATTCATTTGTTGTGGCAGGAAAAACCAGCTTACTAATACTAATAAAGTATACCAAAAACTAAGTCCGAAATATAGCTTTGAGAAATTGTTTCTTTTATGTACAAAAAAAGCGGCAATGGCATGTGTGGGTAAAGCCCATAAAAGATTGTAATTGTTCTGGCAAACAATATGGTCTGTACCAAACCACATGAAAAGCATTAACATTCCCGACAGACCCGTAATAAAAAAAACAAAAAAATCAATGATTGATACTGCAATAGCAGACCACCTGGTAGTTACATATTTTAAAACAACAGTTACAAGAAGTAAAAGTGCAAAAACTAAAGACGGCCTGAATAATTGTTCTTCATCTAAAGGTGAAGGCATAACCAGTACATCCTGCGCCGGAGTAACCAAAGGATTTTTTGAAACATAAGCATTGTCAAAACCAAGTTTTAAATAATCCGGTAAAAACATGGCTTCCTCCGTACTCACCTTTCTGTCAAGTTTTATTCCTAATAACATATCAATTCCCAATCTGCTCCAGTATTGTCCACCCCTGTTCAAATAGGTATGAATAAGATGGCGAAAAGTGGGGGTTTGCTCAGGCAGCATATTTTCAAATACAACTGTAGTGTCAGTATTTTGAGCAACTATATCTCTTAACCGTGTAGAGCAATTGTCAAACAGAAAATCATACCGGTAAAATTTATTTTCAGGTAAAGCATTAGTACGTAAAGCATCATATAATTTTTCCTTTTCACTGCACGATAAGATTAATTCCTGTTCTATTATACTCCTGCTTTCCCATTGATAATTAGCAACAAAATCTGGAAAAGATTCAATAGATACATAATACAAAAGCTTTCCCCGTATAAACAGTTTATAAAATTCAGGACTGAATTCAAAAGTTCCGTAATTAAAAATTAAATCTGTTCCGGCTGTACCGTCTGTTACCCGTAGTGCGCTATGTCCAAATATGGAATAAAGTTCTTCGCCGGGGGCACAGGTTATTAAAGTTATACGTAAACCACAGGTGTCATTTTGGGCATATGTAATACCCGAAAATTTTAAAAGTAACAGTAAAAAAAAGAAATAACGTAATGCCTTCATTAATTATGGAAAGATAGAGAAAAAGGTAACATTCTATTTTTGCTGAAGTTTTTAAGCCTCAAACAAATTGTTTATTTTTCCGTTTGATGAACGAGCAGGAAGAAATAAAACAACTGCAGGAAGAAATGCTTTCATTACACAATGAAATGAAAGTGCAACAGCAGCAGTTGGAGGTAATGTATAAAAGGCTGATAGAGCTGAATAAAGGAAATGCTGCTTTTAAAAACCATGATCCCTTAGTTCCCAAAAAACCATTTTCAGCAGAAAATTTTATAGGGCTCAGGTTAATTCACCTGGTTGGAATTATTGTATTGGTAATAGGCCTATCTATAGGCGTTAAATATGCTATTGATCGTGATTTTATTTCTGAGGCAGCCAGGATATTTTTAGCTTATGGTGCCGGTGCAACATTATTGATACTTTCTGTAAGGTTGAGAAAAAATTATGAAGCATTTAGTGCTATTTTATTTAGCGGTGCAATGGCTTCTTTATACTTTACCACTTATGCTGCATTTGTTTATTATAATATGATCCCATCGGCAGTAGCATTTATAATAATGATTTTACTTACTTTTTATACAGTAATAAAAGCTATAAGTTATAATAAACAGGAAATTGCTTTACTGGGATTAACAGGAGCTTACGGCATTCCTTTTTTAATAAGCCAAAATGCAGATAGAGCAGATTTATTCTTTTTGTACATAACCATCATTAATTGTGGTGTTGTTTTTTTATCCATGCGAAAGCAATGGAAGTTATTGAGCAGAATTACACAAACCATTACATGGATATTATTTATAGGGTGGGCTTCGGTAAGATACCAAACGGATCAAAAAGCTATAGGTGTAATTTTTCTTTTTATATTTTTTATTCTTTTTTCTATTTCTATATTGGGCAGAAAAATTCTTTATAAAGAAAAATTACTTCAGCAGGATGCCCACCAGTATTTGATTAACAATGTTGCTTTTTACATTGCTGCTATACTCATATTCGCTCATGATATGGCTAATCAGCAATTGGCAGCAGTAAGTGGATTTACGGGTTTATTTGTTGGTGCGCAGGTTTTGGCTTTATCTTATTTTATGGATGAAGAAAAAAACCTGAAGAATATATTGATTTCATTAGCTCTCTTACTTATTATGTTTTTCGTTGCTTTTCAATGGAAAGGAATTACAGTAACCTTATTATGGTTGTTTATGGCTGTTATTGTTTTTGCTTCAGGAATATTTTATAAATCCATTGCTTTAAGAATGGCAGGTATGAGCGTAATAGGATTAACCCTTTTAAAACTGATCTTGTTCGATAGCATGAGTTTTGGTACTATACAAAAAGTAATTGCTTATTTAATTGTAGGTGTTTTGTTACTTGTTGTTTCTTTTTACTACCAAAAGTTTAAGGAAAAGCTTTTTAATGATTGATTACTTCCTGCTATAATTAGGAGCTTCTCTTGTTATTTCTACATCATGTGCATGACTTTCACGCATTCCTGCATTTGTTATTTTTACAAATTTTGCCTGTTGTAATCCGGCAATATCTTTTGCGCCACAATAACCCATACCGGCACGTAATCCTCCTGTAAACTGGTACACTATTTCTTTTAAATATCCTTTATACGCCACACGTCCTTCAATGCCTTCAGGTACATATTTTTTATTATCTGCTTCTGTATCCTGAAAGTAACGGTCACTGCTACCTGTAGCCATGGCACCTAAGGAACCCATTCCACGGTATTCTTTAAACTTTCTTCCTTCATATATAATAGTTTCTCCGGGACTTTCTTCCGTGCCGGCAAATATGCTTCCTATCATTACGCAATCTGCCCCGGCGGCAAGTGCTTTTACCATATCGCCGGTATAACGTATGCCTCCATCTGCTATTAATGGAATGTGTTTGCTTTTTAATGCCGCATGTGCCTGCATAATTGCTGTTAGTTGTGGAACACCCGCACCGGCAACAATTCTTGTTGTACAAATAGAACCTGGTCCTATACCGACTTTTACAGCATCAGCCCCGGCATCAGCCAATGCCTGTGCACCTTCAGTAGTGGCAACATTTCCTGCAATAACATTCAGATTTTTAAAATTCTTTTTTACCTCTTTTAAAGATGATAAAATGCCCTGTGAGTGTCCGTGAGCACTATCCAAACATAATATATCAACACCAGCATGCTGCAAGGCTGCAACGCGGTCAAGTAAATCAGAAGTAACACCAATGGCAGCACCAACCAATAACCTGCCTAAATCATCTTTTACTGCATTCGGATAACTGCTTACCTGTAATATATCACGGTATGTAATTAAACCGATTAATATACCTTCTTTATTTACAACAGGTAATTTTTCAATTTTATAATTTCTCAGAATGTTTTGAGCTTTCACAAGGTCTGTTCCTTCAGGCGCTGTAATCAGGTTTTCTTTTGTCATTACTTCACTTACTTTCCTTGTAAGATCTTCTTCAAATCGCAGGTCGCGATTAGTGAGAATACCTGCTAATTTTTTTTCGCCATCTATAATAGGTATGCCGCCAATTTTATTGTCACGCATTAACCTTAATGCATCACCCAAAGTTGCATCAACAGGCAACGTAATAGGATCTATGATCATCCCGCTTTCGCTACGTTTTACTTTTTTAACCTGTTGTGCCTGCCTTTCAATGCTCATGTTTTTATGCAAAATGCCAATACCACCTTCCCTGGCAAGTGCTATAGCAAGTGATGCTTCCGTAACGGTATCCATGGCTGCGGACAGCATTGGAATATTTAGCGTTATATCTTTTGAAAGTTTTGTTTTGATTTCTACATCACGGGGTAAAATTTCTGAAAAAGCCGGAACCAACAGCACATCATCAAAAGTCAGTCCTTCAATAAATTCTTTAGATGAGGGAAAATTATTTGCAGCCATAGGCAAAGATAAGGGGAGTATTGATTGTTATATTTTCATGATTTTTGTTTTACATTTTCTGGAAACAATTTTTTTATTGATATACTTGAGGAATAAATTTAAATAATAAGCAGGTAATGAAATTGCATAAAATAGTTCTCTTTATCATTATACTAAAATGTTCTACTATCTCATTTGCACAGGAAAAATATATTGTTACATTATCCCCGGCTATAATGATGCCCGGAGGAGTAATAGCTGTACAACCGGGAATGGGCATTAACATTAATGATGAATGGAAATTACAAGCAGATTTTGCTTTTGCTCAATCACAGCAATCAAATGATCGCTTTGAAAAAACAAGTTTTTTTCGCACAAGCCTCGAAATAAAAACTTTGGCAGGCATTTCTGCAATGTATGAAGAGTACATTTCTCTCCAGGTCGCTTATAATTTCAGAGCTTTAACTGACCTCGATTCAGGAAGTTATAAAAGTGCCAGAAACCGAGCTGCTGATTATTCGTACAGTAGTACACTAATTAAATCTCCTGTTTTATCAATGGCATTAAAAACCGGAAGAGAATATGAAATTGGCGAACGGTTTATTGTTGATGTTTTTACAGGACTTGGTTTCAGAACCATTTTTACTAAATATATGCCACAAGGTTTGCATCCCAATACGGTTGTGCAACCTCCCTTACATTTTTCCGGAAATCCTGCCTGGAAATGTAATTGCACCCAAACCCGATTGCATTTTGTAACAGGTTTTAGATTAGGGGTCAGGATTTAACTAAGCTTGTATAATTTTCCAGGTAGGCTTTGAACCACACCTTGCAATTCAAGATTTAAAATAGCTGCAGCCACAGAACTGCTGGTTAATCCGCTTCGTATGTTTATTTCATCAATATGAACAAATTCTTTTTCCTGTAAAAGATTTACTACCTGCTTTTCTTCAGTAGTCATTTCAATAAATAATTCTCTTTGCTGCAATGGTTTTTTATTTTTTACCTGTTCCTTCCAACCCATCACCTCCAGCAATTCATCTGCATCGGTTAGTAAAATAGCTTTATTATATTTTATAAGATGATTACAACCGCTGCTCGATTTATCATTTACTCTGCCAGGCACTGCAAAAACATCCCTGTTGTAAGCATCAGCAAGTTTTGCTGTAATCATACTGCCCCCTTTACTATTGGTTTCCACAACAATTGTTGCATCGCTGATACCTGCTACTATTCTGTTGCGTAAAGGAAAATTATGTTTGTCAGGTTTGGTGCCACTAAAAAACTCTGAAAGTAAGCCGCCTCCATGTTTGATCATATCTTTTGCAAGGACTACGTTTTCCGAAGGGTAAATTTTATCCAACCCGTGACCAACAACACCTACGGTGGGGATATTATTTTTGACACTTGATTTATGTGCAATTGAATCAATTCCAAAAGCAAGTCCGCTAACAATAATTATATTTTCATTAGCCAGGTCTTTTATTAATTTTTCAGTAAAGCTTTTACCGTATTCAGTATGACTACGGGTGCCAACAATAGAAATTACTTTTGAAGCATTTAAATCAGCTTCACCTTTATAAAATAAAATTGTTGGAGAATCATAGCAATTTAGGAGGCGCTTTGGATAAGCATCGTCAGTTAGAAATAGAGGTTTGATTTTATACTTTTCAATAAAAGCAATTTCTTTTTCTATGGTTTTAAAATCTGCAAAACTCTTTATTGACCTGGCACGAACAGATCCTATGCCTTCAATCTTTTCCAGTTCTGTTTTCTTGGATTTAAAAACAGAGGGGGCATCACCAAAATGCTGAACAAGAATTTTTGCCTGTACATCACCTATATTAGGAACCAGTGTTAACGCAATTTGATACAGAAGATGAGAGCTCATTAGATAAACGCAATCATCAAAAGTAATTATTTAGCAATAACCTTTAATTCTGTTCTGCGGTTTTTGGCTTTTCCCAGTTCAGTACTATTATCAGCTATAGGTTTCGATTCTCCAAATCCTTTGGCTGTTAATCTTGAAGGAGATATACCATTCTGGGCTAAATAAGCAACAACAGCTTTAGCACGGTTTTCTGACAGTTTTAAATTATCCTGGTCTTTACCAACATCGTCAGTATGACCTTCTATTTGAATTTTAATTGTATTGTTTTCCTGTAATAATTGAACAATCTTATCAAGTTCTGCCTGCGATTCACTCTTTAAATCAAACTTATTTACATCAAAAAAGATGTTCTTTAATACAACTGCTGCATTCACTTCAATTGGTTGCAGTGGAATATCTTTTCTATAGGTTGAATCAGGTGATTCAGATTTTAAAAAATAATTATCACTGTAAAACAGGTATCCTTTACGATTTACATTAAATGCATAATCTTTTCCAACAGGTAGAGTAATTAAATAATTACCGGTTTCATCTGTTTGAACTTTGGAAATAACCTGTTTATTTGAAAGATCAATTAATTCTACGGAAGAAGGTATTCCTGCTTTGGTTTTAATGTCATATACCTGTCCCTTCACCCAAAATGTTTTAAAAGGTTGTATATCTTCTCTTAATTGAAAACTATAAATATCCAGACCACCACGGCTATCGCTTCTGTCACTGGCATAATAAGCTGTTTTACCATCTGCTGCAATAAAGATGGTTGCTTCATTATGTATAGTATTGATAGGGTAACCTAAATTTTCAGGTTTGCTCCACTTATTATCTGTTCCTCTACGTGCAATAAATAAATCTTCTTCACCATAGCCAGGTAAACCATTTGATGCAAAATATAATGTTTGGTTATCTGCATGAATGAAGGGACTTGTTTCTTCACCCGGTGTATTAATTTCCGAACCTAAGTTTTCAGGTTCACCCCATCTGCCATTGGGTTGTAATCTGGAAACATAAATGTCACTTCCTCCAAAACCACCGGGCCTGTTGCTGGCAAAATAAAGTTCTTTTTTATCTGGTGATAAACTGGGTTGGGAATCCCAATGTTCAGAATTTATTTTATTTCCCAGGTTTACTGCTTCACTCCAGCCATTTTCAGTTAGATAAGAAATATATAGATCGCAACCACCCATTCCTTTCGGGCGATGGCAACCTGTAAAAATTAACCATTCACCATCTTGTGAAATGTTTTGTGCACCTTCATTCAATGGAGTATTGATATTACCGGGTAGTGGATTTGCTTTTTGCCATTTGCCGTCAATTTTTATACTACCAAAAAAATCTTCGTTTGTGTTATTTAATTTTCTGGTAAATATGAGTTTATCATTTTCTATGGGTATGGTTGGAAAATACTCGGAGAACGCTGAATTGATTTCATCACCTAAATTTTCTGGCGCAAAAACATAAGTACTATTTAATTTCTTTTTTTCATATTCAACAGCAAATTCAAATGTTTTCTTCCTGAATTCAGCAGCTTTCCTGGTATTTGGATTTATTCTTTCCCTTGTTAATAAGTTATTAATTGCATCCAACGCTTTATCAAACTGACCAAGACCTGCTAAATTAATTGCATAAGGCAGGCGATAACCCCATGTATAATCAGCATCCAGTGCAAAGGCTTGTTCATATTTTAATATACTTTGCCGGTAATCTTTTATTTGACCAAAAACGCCAGCTAAGGAAAGATAGGCATCAATATATTTTGCATCTTTTTGAATAGCATCTTCCAGGTATGAGATTGCCTCTTTATACCTTGCATCCTGCGCTCTTTCTAAACCTGAATTATATGATTCTACTGCTTTTTTATTGATTTTAGATATATCGTATTGCGAAAAGGAACTGAAGTTGGAGAAAAGAAGACATAAAAAGCCTGTAATAGCTATAAGGTTTTTCATGTGTTGAAGTTAAGCAGTATTATTTCCGGATGAAATAGGGAAGAAAATTTTAACAACTGAAACTAAGTTAACTAAGGAACATTTATGTATTTGTGTATCTGCAGGGAGAGTTGCCACTGTGGGTTGGTTTTGATATAATCAATAATGGAAGGAGTAACCTGTATTGCTTTTTCCCATTCCGGTTGCAGGTATAATCTGCAGCTTTTGGAAACTTTTGCTTCATATGCTTCTGCCCATTTAAAATCTGATTGATTGAAAATGATAATTTTTAATTCATGTGAATGAGGTAAAACTTCAGGTAAAGGAGCCTTAAATTTTTTTGGTGAAAGTGTAATCCAATCCCACGTTCCGCTTAGAGGTGAACTCCCTGATGTTTCAATATGGGTTTTATAACCGGCACCTATTAATTCTTTTGTTAAATCTGAAAGATCATGGAGTAGTGGTTCACCGCCTGTTATTACAACTATTTCGGCAGGAGTAGTTTTTATAAATTGTAAAAGTTCCTGAGATGCAATATGTGGAAACTTGCTGCCGTCCCAGCTTTCTTTTACATCGCACCATACACAACCCACATCACATCCACCTAACCTTATAAAATAAGCTGCTTTGCCCTGGTGAAAACCTTCGCCCTGCAAAGTATAAAAATGCTCCATCACCGGCAGGGTAAGCTTTTTTTCCGTTTGTTCTTTATAGGCAACTTTTAAAATCATTAAGAAAAAGCTAGAGGTTACTAGAGTAAAAACTTATGTAAATAAAATTTAAACTTCTCTGCAAAATTACTGCACCCGCTAAAGTAAAACTCATTATTGCTATCCGGATGTCATCTTTAACAGTTATTATATTTCACATCATTCGAAGTGTTTTACTGAACAAGCTTTGAAAGTGTTTTTCATTAGTGCTGCAATGGTCATGGGTCCCACACCACCGGGAACAGGAGTAATAAATGAACACTTGGGTGCAACCTCTTCAAAAGCAACATCACCTTGTATGCTATAACCAGATTTTTTAGATGCGTCCAACACTCTTGTAATTCCAACATCAATTACAACGGCACCTTGTTTTACCATATCTTCTTTTACAAATCCGGGTTTACCCAGCGCAGCTATAAGTATATCGGCTGAAGCTGCAAATTCATTTAAATTTTTTGTGTGTGAATGACATATAGTGACTGTGCAATTACCTGGGTTAGCAGAAGCACTTAATAATATGCTCATGGGACGACCTACAATATTGCTTCTCCCTATTATTACAGCATGTTTTCCTTTAGTTTCAATTTTATAATGTTCAAGCAATAATAAAATACCATAAGGAGTAGCCGGTATAAAAGTTGGATGTCCAAGAACCATTTTTCCAACTGTACTCGGATGAAATCCATCCACATCTTTTGATGGATCAATGGTATTAATAACTTCTTCGGCTGATATATGTTGGGGCAAAGGGAGTTGTACCAAGATACCGTCTACATCCGGGTCTGTATTTAAATCCCTGATTTTATCTAATAATTTTAATGAACTTACTTCTTCTTCAAAATGGATGAGTGTTGATTTAAACCCAACCTCTTCACAGGCTTTTACTTTTGCTGCTACATATGTTTCACTGGCTCCGTTATTGCCTACTAACACTGCTACAAGATGTGGAACTGTTTTACCATTTGTTGATAATTGTGCTACTTCCAGTTTTAATGAATCTTTTATTGCCTGTGAAGCTTCTTTGCCATTAAGAATTTGCATGGCGCAAAGGTAAAGGCATGAAGCATATAAGGAAAACCAGCCAAAACATATATTTAATATTAGTAGTATATAGATGCTTTCCCTTAACTTAGAAAAAAACAACGAGTTTGCGATACATCCTGTCAGTGATGTTCCTTTTATATTTTTGCTTTGCTTCAAAAGCACAAACTGTACGTACTCCTATATCTTCAGCTTATACCACCATTGGCGCTTATTCAAAAAGTTTTTCTAATGCATTGTCATTTACTGCTAACCAGGCATCTCTTGCTTCCATTTCTACATTTTCTGCTGGATTACTGGCTGAGAAAAGGTTCCTTGTAAATGAATTATCATTTTACCAGGCAGGTGTTGCTTTACCGGTTAACAGTGGCGTATTTGGATTTAGCGGAAGTTATTTTGGCAGCCATTATAATAATGAAATTGTTGCAGGCTTGGCCTATGGCAGAAATTTAGGATCTAAACTAAGTATTGGGGCACAGTTTAATTACTATACTATAAATGTTGCAGGATATGGTAGTTCGGGAACTGTAAATGTAGAAGCCGGTGCATTATTGCACCTTACCGAAAATTTTAAGGCAGGGCTGCATGTTTATAATCCTACAGGCAGCAAATTCTTTAAACAGGAAGATGAAAAACTTCCGGCTATCTATTCAATGGGCTTTGGGTATGAAACTTCTGAAATTTTTTTCCTTATGGCACAAATACAAAAAGTACAGGATAGAGACATTAATGTATCAGGCGCCATGCAATATAAATTTGATCCTCATCTTTTTGCACGGGCAGGTTTTGCATCAGCAACTTCTTCTTATTTTTTGGGAATAGGGATATTATTAAAACATTTCAGACTGGATGCAACAGCTTCTGTTCATCCCCAGTTAGGATTTACACCTGGAATTATGATGCTATATCAACAAAAAGAAAAGTGAGACAGCTACTATTAACAGCCATATTAATTTTCATTTTTCCTGTTGTTGTTTATACACAGCAAGTACCTGCACAAACAGAGCAACAATTAGAAAATCTTACAGAAGCTTTGGAAGAAGATATTGATGATGATAATTACTTAATGCATTTACAATATTTTTTAAAACACCCGCTAAATATTAATTCAGCTAAAGAAGAAGATTTACGACTTTTTAAATTTTTAACTGACCTGCACATACAAAGCTTTTTAAATTATAGAAGGCTCTTTGGCAACTTTATTTCTATTTATGAATTGCAGGCTATACCTGTATGGGATGTGGAAACTATTAAACAATTATTGCCATTTATTACTATTTCACAATTTGTTGAGTTGCATGTATTATTTAGAAAAAGGTTTCAGGAAGGTGAACAATTTATTTTATTTCGTGGTACCCGTACTTTAGAAAATAAAAGAGGGTTTAATAGAAGCTTAAGATCCCATTTTTTGGGAAGCAAAGATCAATTATTATTTCGCTACCGGTACCAGTACAAGAATTTGCTGCAATATGGAATTGTTGGTGATAAAGATGCAGGAGAACAATTCTTCAGAGGTGCGCAGAATAAAGGGTTTGATCATTATTCCTATCATTTATTTGCAAGAAATATTGGTAATGTTAAAGCACTTGCGTTAGGCGATTACACAACTAATCTTGGTCAGGGTTTGATACAATGGGGTGCACTTGCCTTTAAAAAAAGTGCAGATGCCTTGAACATTAAAAGGCAAGCTTCTATATTACATCCTTACAATTCAGCCGGTGAATTTTATTTTAACAGGGGTGCAGGAATAACTGTAAAAAAAGGAAATGTTGAGGGCACTGTTTTTGGTTCTTCAAAAAATATAAGCGGTAATCTTTCTTTTGATACAGTGAATCAGCAGGAAATATTTACCTCTTTCCAAACATCAGGTTTTCACAGAACAGCTACTGAAATAGAAGATAGAAAACAAGTTAATCTGACTTCATTTGGAGGTAATCTTAATTTTCAGAGAAATGCATTTAAAATTGGTATTAATACCATTTACCATCAATTTTCAAAACCATTGATTAAAAGGGCAGATCCTTATAATTTTTACTCAATAAACGGTAAAGGCTGGCGCAATTACAGTATCGATTATAGTTATACTTATAAAAATTTGCATCTGTTTGGTGAGGCAGCAATAGATCAGGAAGATAATAAAGCTTTTGTACAGGGTGCCATAATGAGTGTAGATCCAAAAATTGATCTTTCAGTTCTTTACAGAAATATCAGTAAATCTTATCAGGCATTGTTTGGTAATGCATTTACAGAAAGCACTACACCATCAAATGAAATTGGTTTTTATTCCGGGATAACTATAAGACCTGCTGCCGGGATACGTATAGATGCGTATTCTGACTATTACAAATTTCCATGGATCAGATATCGTTTGCATGGGCCAGGTTATGGCAGGGATTATTTATTACAGCTTACCTATAAACCAAATAAGCTTTTAGAATTATATGCACGCTATAAAAATGAAAAGAAAGATATAAATGCATCTGAGAATGATTCTGCTATTCATTACCTGGTGGCAAACAAGCGACAAAATTTTCGGGTGCATCTGGTTTACAAACTAACATCTTCATTTGTATTAAAAGCAAGAACAGAGATTATAAGCTTTAATAAAAGATCAGAGGGAGGGGAGCAGGGCTATTTGATGTATGCTGAAGGAAGTTATAAACATGGATTTAGATTATCTACTAATCTAAGACTTCAATATTTTGAAACAGATAGCTATAACAGTCGCATTTATGCTTATGAAAGTGATGTCCTATATAGTTATTCAATCCCACCTTTTTACGACAAAGGTTTCAGGTATTATTTTAATATCAATTACGATTTAAGCAGAAGTTTTAGTTGCTGGTTGCGTTGGTCGCAAACAATTTATGAAAACAGGAAAAGCATAGGTTCCGGTTTGGATGAGATAGTCGGTAACAAAAGATCTGATATAAAACTGCAATTACGTTACATCTTTTAAAGGGATAATATGTAGTGATAAAGATGATTAGCATAAATCAATAACTTCGTACCTCTAAAAAAATTACATGCAGGATCAACAACAACAGCAAAATGGTATCAACATTGAAATTTCTGAGGAAATGGCAGAAGGTAATTATGCTAATCTTGCTATCATCACACATTCACATGCCGAGTTTGTTATTGATTTTGTGAATGTAATGCCGGGCACACCAAAAAGTAAAGTAAAGTCACGTATTATATTTACTCCGCAACATGCTAAACGTTTTATGAAAGCATTGACGGAAAATGTGCAACGTTATGAAGCTGCCAACGGTGAAATAAAAGACCTTGAAGAAATTCAGATTCCACTAAATTTTGGTGGTCCTGCTGCGCAGGCTTAGCTCTTATTTTAAATGTTGAATTTTAAATTTTTAAATGGACAAAACACCCGTAAAGAATCATTCCTCATTTTAAATTTTGAATGAAGAAGACATATTATAAGAGGGTTCAAAATTTAAAATTTAGAATTTAAAATTTCAAAGAAGACCTTCATCAGCAAAGCTGAAATAACCATCATCACTTACAATCAGGTGATCCAATATTTTAATATCAAAATATTTAGCGGCTTCTTTTATTTTATGTGTAAGTTCTTCATCTGCCCTGCTTGGCTTTAAACTGCCTGAAGGGTGGTTATGACAAAGAATCAGGCTTATTGCATCCTCCTCCAAAGCTTTCTTTAAAATTATTCTTGGATCTGCAACCGTTCCTGTCATTCCACCTTCACTTACAATTTCAAAATGATTTATTTTATTAGCCCTGTTCAAAAACAATACAGCAAAAACTTCATGTCGATAATCTTTAAGCAAAGTTTGCAGGTAGCGGGCAACATCAGAGCTTGTGGTAATAATTTCTTTTTCCCGGCTCGAAAGAGCCTGACGTCTCCTTCCCAACTCCATAGCTGCTACAATGGTAATGGCTTTTGCTTCGCCTATACCTTTTATTTTCATTAATTCTTTTACAGTAAGTTTTCCCAGGTCAGGCAGGTTATTCTTTGCTGATTTTAATACATCTTTTGCAAGTTCAACGGCGCTTTTTTGTTTTGTTCCATTGACCAGCAAAATAGCTATCAGTTCACTGTCGGACAGATTTTCTGCACCTTTTAATAGTAATTTTTCGCGGGGCTGATCGTCTTTTGCCCATTGTTTTATTGAGTAGTTGTTCTCTTGCATCAGGTATGTTAAATATTTAATTTTATGCTTGTAATTGATCCCTTACCTTTTTAAAAACTAAAAACCACTTCCTATGAAAAGAAATTCTACCCTGGGCGCCTTACATCCAATATTGTTTTTTGTTTTTGTATATGCTTTCTCCATTTTTATGGCTTTATTTGTTTGCCGCTCAATCTATTAT
>JACDAZ010000379.1 GCA_013695175.1 Flavisolibacter sp.
AGATATTCATTCGTTGACATTGAAAGTCCGGATTATGTACAGGTAGCTAAAGGCTATAGAATAGAAGGAGCAAGCGTATCAGACAGAAATAATTTAAGAAATGCATTAACGTTGATGCTTGAACATAATGGTCCCTATTTATTAGAAGTAATGGTGGGAAAAGAAAATAATGTTTTTCCTATGGTGGCACAGGGTACCAGTGTATGTGAGATCAGGTTGAAGTAAAAATAAATTTATAATGAAAGCGGAATATACCATATCAGTTTATACCGAAAATCAAATCGGATTATTGAACCGTATTGCTATTATTTTTTCAAGGAGAAAGATCAGTATTGACAGTATCAATTCATCTCCATCAGAAGCGGATGGTATTTATAGGTTTACTATTGTTATTTCCGAAACAGAAGAAGTAGTAAGAAAATTGGTAAGGCAAATAGAAAAACAGGTAGAAGTTTTAAAAGCTTATTTTAATACAGCTGATGAAATTGTATGGCAGGAGCTGGCTTTATATAAAGTGCCGACAGATGAAATTGCAGAAAAAGTAAAAGTAGAAAGATTGTTGAGGGAGTTTGGTGCAAGGGCAGTAGTGATACGTAAAGATTATACCATTTTTGAAACAACTGGTCACCGTGAAGAGACAGATAAACTTGTTGAAGTATTAGAACCTTATGGATTAATTGAATTTGTGCGAAGTGCAAGGGTGGCAATTATTAAGGACAGCAAAGGCTTTCACGAAAAATTGCGTGAATATGAACAACTGGCTCCCGGATTTCATTTAGTGGAAAATGAGTTTCTAGATAAGCAGGACGAAGTATTTACAATGTAATAAACAAAACAAAAACAATTATCTAAACAATTAAAAACATTTTATGGCAAAACTAAAATTTGGCGGCGTTGAAGAAAATGTAGTGACAAGAGAAGAGTTTCCACTTTCAAAAGCACAGGAAGTATTAAGTGATGAAGTTGTAGCTATTATTGGTTATGGTGTGCAAGGGCCGGGACAAGCTTTAAATCAACGGGATAATGGCATTAATGTAATTATTGGCCAAAGAAAAAATTCAAAGTCATGGGATAAGGCTGTTGCTGATGGTTTTGTACCCGGGAAAACATTATTTGAGATTGAAGAAGCGTTGGAGAAAGGCACCATTATTTGTTACCTGCTCAGCGATGCCGCACAAATTCAGTTGTGGCCCACAGTAAAAAATTATTTAACTCCTGGCAAAGCATTATATTTTTCTCATGGTTTTGGTATCACTTATAGGGATCAGTCGGGTATTGTGCCACCAGCAGATGTGGATGTTTTTTTAGTGGCACCAAAAGGGTCAGGAACTTCATTAAGAAGAATGTTTTTACAGGGTCGTGGATTGAACAGCAGTTATGCTATTTACCAGGATGCAACCGGACGAGCATTTGAAAGAGTGGTTGCACTGGGCATTGCCATAGGAAGCGGATATTTATTTGAAACAGATTTTAAAAAAGAAGTGTATTCAGATCTGACAGGTGAAAGAGGTACTCTCATGGGAGCTATACAAGGCATTTTTGCAGCACAATTTGAAGTGCTGCGATCAAAAGGTCATTCACCATCAGAAGCTTTTAATGAAACAGTGGAAGAACTCACTCAATCTTTAATGCCATTGGTTGCTGAAAATGGAATGGACTGGATGTATGCCAACTGTTCCACTACTGCACAACGCGGTGCATTGGATTGGTGGAAACGTTTCAGAGATGCAACAGCACCTTTATTTAATGAATTATATGATAGTGTTGCGGCAGGCAAAGAAGCTGCACTTTCCATTGAATCTAACAGCAAAACAGACTATAGAGAAAAACTGGAAGAAGAACTTAAAGAACTTCGTGAAAGTGAATTGTGGCAGGCAGGAAAAACGGTAAGAAGTTTAAGACCTGAAAACCAAAAACAGGTATCAGCAACAAAAACAGTAACCAAAGAGGCAGAAGTATTGAATTAAAATTCGTTCATGATTGCAACTTCAGTTATTAACACGGAAAAATTAAATTTTAACCAGGCAGTAGAGCGTTTAAAAAAGGTAGTTAAAAAAACTCCATTAGAATTCAACAAAAATTTGTCGGAGAAATATGATTGCCAGGTATTTTTAAAACGCGAAGATTTGCAAGTGGTGCGTTCTTACAAGATAAGGGGTGCCTATAATTTAATGAGCAGTTTACCTGCAGATAAATTGTCAAAAGGTGTTGTATGCGCCAGTGCCGGTAATCATGCGCAGGGTTTTGCGTATTCATGTAAACTATTAGGTGCAAGGGGTGTTGTTTTTATGCCTGTAATAACCCCACAGCAAAAAGTACAACAAACAAAAATGTTTGGCGAAGATTTTATCGAGGTCAGGATGGTAGGGGATAATTTTGATGACTGTGCCTTTGCTGCAAAAGCATTTACACAACAACAAGGGATGACCTTTATTCCGCCGTTTGATGATGAAAAAATTATTGAAGGACAAGGAACAGTAGGTTTAGAAATTGCCAACGAACTTTCGGATATAGATTATGTGCTTATTCCTGTTGGTGGTGGCGGACTGGCAGCCGGTGTTGGTAGTTTTTTTAATACTTTTTATCCGGCTACAAAAATAATTGGGGTTGAACCTGAAGGTGCAGCTTCCATGAAGGCAGCATTGGAACATGGCGAACCTGTTACACTACCTGAGATAGATAAGTTTGTTGATGGGGCTTCTGTAAAAAGAGTTGGTGATATTACATTTAAGTATTGTAAAGAAATATTGCAGGAAATTATTATAGTCCCTTCCGGTAAAGTATGTTCTACCATTTTGAAGTTGTATAATGAAAATGCAATTGTTGTGGAACCGGCCGGCGCACTTTCTATTGCAGCACTTGATGCTGTTGCAGACCAGATAAAAGGCAAACGAGTAGTATGTATTGTTAGTGGCAGTAATAATGATATTGACAGGATGCAGGAAATAAAAGAGCGTTCTTTACAATACGAAGGTTTAAAACATTATTTTTTAGTTCGCTTTGCACAACGACCGGGAGCTTTAAAACAATTTATCAATCATGTGCTTGGACCTACAGATGATATTACACGATTTGAATACATGCAAAAACACAATAAGGAAATGGGACCGGCGCTGGTAGGCATTGAACTACAGTCACGAGATGATTATGACAGCTTACTGAAAAACATGGAGTTTTATAATGTAAATTATGTTGAGCTGAATAAAGACTCCAATTTGTTTGAATACGTAATCTGATTCCACTGAATGTATCCAGCAGCAGTTTATCTTTGGCACTAAACACTTGCGGTGCCTGTTTTACCTGAACATTTTTTACAATCTTTAAAAGATACACCGGGATTTGATCTGCATTCATTTCTGCAGGCACATGAGGTACCACAACAAACTCCATCTATTCGTATAAATCCTGCGAAACAAGTTGATGTTTCACATTTTAAATCCAGGGCAGATTCTGTTCCATGGAGTTCACATGGATATTATTTATCCGGGCGTCCTTCCTATACTTTTGATCCTTTATTTCATGCAGGTTGTTATTATGTTCAGGAAGCTTCAAGTATGTTTCTTGAACAGGCATTAAAGCAAACTGTTGATCTTACTCAATCAATTAAGGTTTTGGATTTATGTGCTGCACCGGGAGGCAAATCAACACATATTCAATCCCTAATTTCTGCTGATAGTATTCTGGTAAGTAATGAAGTCATTAAAAAAAGAGCAGGTATCTTAAAACAAAACATTATCAAGTGGGGTGGTAATAATGTTATTGTTACAAATAATTATCCGCAGCATTTTGCACGTCTACAAGGTTTTTTTGATGTAATTGTTGTAGATGCACCTTGCAGCGGAAGCGGGTTGTTCAGAAAAGATACTGAAGCTATAAATGAATGGAGCCCGGAAAATGTACAATTATGTTGCGGCAGGCAACAACGCATTCTTGCTGATATTATACCTTCTTTATCAGAAGGTGGTATATTAATTTATTCTACCTGCTCTTACTCAATCGAAGAAAATGAAGAAATTGCAGATTGGATAGCTAAAGAATTTGATTTACAATCTTTACAAATTAAAACAGAACGGGGCTGGGACATAGTAGAAACTGTTTCTGAAAAAGAACATTGTTTTGGTTACCGTTTTTATCCGGATAAAGTTAAAGGAGAAGGGTTTTTTCTTTCATGCTTTAGAAAAATTAAACCAGAACCAGAGAAGAAATATAAATCTTCAAAACCTGGTTTACTTTCAATCAAAGAAAAAGCTGTAATAAAGCCATGGATAAAAAATGTTGATGTTGATTTCATTAATCATGGAAATACAGTATTTGCTTTTCCATCTTCACAAATTCAACTTTTAACACAGGTGCAGTCGCATTTATACCTTCAATATGCTGGAACAACTATTGGTGAAATCATCAGGGATAAGTTAATACCGGATCATGCTTTTGCTTTAAGTACTATTATAGCTCAAAATGTTTCATCTATTAATTTAAACTTTGAACAGGCAATTGAATATCTGCAAAAAAAAGATGTTGAAATAGAGGTAAAGCTGACGGGATGGCAGTTGGTAAGGTATAAAGACTTTAATTTAGGATGGATAAATGCTTTAGGTAACCGCATTAACAATTATTATCCTAAAGAAATGCGTATTTTGAAACAGTATAATACTGGTTCTTTTGAGAAATAATGTTCATATTTGTAATGCTAATCTATTTGGAATATGTCTTTCCTGCAGACATATTACTATGAAAACTGAAATTATATCCATATGAAAAAGTTTTTTTTCGTTGCCATTCTTTTTTTATCCTCTTTTGCTGGTTATAGTCAATTAGAATTTTTAGTTCAAAACAGCGATAAAGGATTATACTTAAATCATACAGTTACCGCTAAGGAAACTCTTTATTCACTTGGAAGACTTTATAATCTTCATCCGCGTGATATAGCAGCTTATAATAGTTTGGATATGAATAGCGGGTTGAACATTGGTCAATCAGTTCGCATTCCATTAAAAGATAATTTTTCTCAGAGTTCAAATAAAGGTATCCCTGTTTATTATGTTGTTGGCGAAAAAGAGGGTTTATACAGAGTTAGTCAGAATAACAACAATGTATTAATGGCAAACCTGCGCCAGTGGAACCGGCTGGCATCCGATAATTTATCTGTAGGGCAAAAATTAATTGTTGGTTATATTACAAATCCTGATGCATCAAATGTAGTTGCTGCAACACCTAAAAATGATCCGCCCCCGGTTGTTGAACAACCGAGACCCCGGCCGGCAGAAAATGCAAACCAAAGAACTCAGGAAACACAACCAACTGCACGAGCTGTAAATACAGCTTCACAGCAAAGAGTAAATGATGCCAGCGGAGGATTTTTTAAGCCACAGTTTGAACAACAGGTACGTAGTAGTGATGGTGTAAAAGAACAATCAGGTATGTCTGGTATATTCAAAACATCAAGTGGATGGGAAGATGGTAAGTACTATGCCTTAATGGATGGAATAGAACCAGGCTCTATTGTAAGAATTATAAATCCGCTGAACAATAAAGCTGTTTATGCAAAAGTATTAGGTGCTATGACAGGCATTCGTCAAAATGCAGGTTTAGATATACGAATTAGTAATGCAGCAGCAAATAGTTTAAATATTGCAGATACAGAGAAGTTTATAGTGAAAGTTCATTTTTAAGATAGTTACAGGTTTAATGGTTAATTAATTAATCAGGCAGTACTGATAAACCAGTAAACTAATAAACCAATATACTATTCAGTCTTTCTGTATCCTCTCAAAAAATATTCTTCTGCCTTCTTTTATGAAAAGAAGAAGTGAATGGAAGTTTCTAAATCACTATCTTGGCTGAGGCTACTGTTGTTGGTGCAGCCACCGCACAAAAGCTATGCGGAACACCAACAATGGCGTAAAATTAATAAAATACAGCTTATGGTGTTTTTTCAGAGAACTATTCTTTACATC
>JACDAZ010000381.1 GCA_013695175.1 Flavisolibacter sp.
GGTGATGAATAAACCAGCTGAACACTTTAACAATGGCATGGACATGATTATCCGTAACGGGCAAAGCCTCTTAAACCTGGTAAACGAAATGCTGGACCTCTCCAAACTGGAAAATGGTAAAATGCAAATGCAATTAGCAAAAGCAGATATCATTCACTTTCTTCGTTACATAGTAGAATCGTTTCATTCGCTTGCAGAAAGTCAGCAAAAGCAGTTACACTTTCTTTCAGATATAGATTCACTCTTCCTGGAATTTGACCAGGAAAAAATAAGGCAGATTGTTTCGAACCTGTTGTCCAATGCCATAAAGTTTACCCCTGAAAAAGGAAATATTTACATTTCCGTTTTAGAAAATTTACCAGTGCAGAACGAACAAAAAACTACCGTGGTTATTAAAGTAAAAGATACCGGCATAGGTATACCAGAAAACCAGTTGCCTCATATTTTTGACAGGTTTTATCAATTGGATAATAGCCATACCCGCAAAACAGAAGGCACAGGTATTGGACTGGCACTCACCAAAGAACTTGTGAAACTAATGGAAGGTGAGATCATAGTGAAAAGCCCACCCACAGGCGCTAACAAAGGCACTGAGTTTACTATTTTACTGCCTTTACAAAAATTTGTTTCTACAGAAAAGGAAATACATTATGATTTAAAAGAAAATACGCATGCTATAAAAGTTACTCAACCCTTATCTGCAGCTATTGCAATAGAAGATGAACAATCCAATTTAGAAAAGCCATTAATATTGCTGGTGGAAGATAATGCAGACGTAGTAGCTTATACAGCATCGTGCCTGCCCAATTACCGGCTTGCGGTAGCCCGGGATGGGAGAGAGGGTTTTGAAATAGCCTGCCAGTTAATTCCCAACCTGGTTATTACCGATGTAATGATGCCTTTTGTAGATGGTTTTGAAATGTGCAGGCAATTGCGAGCTGATGAACGCACCAGTCATGTTCCCATCATAATGCTTACTGCTAAAGCAGATATGGAGAGTAAGATAGAAGGTTTTCAACAAGGGGCTGATGCGTACCTTGAAAAACCTTTTAACCGGGAGGAACTGCTGGTAAGAATTAAAAAACTTTTGGAAATGCGGCAAAGCCTTCAACATTATTATCTGAAAAAGGCGGGATTAGAAACTATCATATTACCGGTTGAAGCAATTATAGAAGGAGTCATTAATGACACTGAAATAGAAGATGAGTTTGTAAAAAAAATCAGGAAGGTTATTGAGGATAATGTAACAGAACCAGGTTTTTCGGTGGAGCAATTGTGCAAGCTTGTATTTATGAGTCATTCACAACTACATCGCAAATTAGAGGCATTAACCGGGTGCCCACCCAATAGATTCATTCGCATCATCAGGCTAAACAAGGCCAAAGCATTATTAGAAAAAACATCTGAAAGTATTGCATCAATTGCCTTGGATTGCGGTTATAGTGACCCGGGATATTTTGCACGGGTATTTAAACAAGAATACCAGGTAACGCCACAAGAATGGAGAATCAGTAATTAATTTTGTTAGATTGAACACAAATAAATATTGCTGCAAGCCTTCCGGGATTGGCAATTTAGTACAGTAATTTTTTTTTCAATTAGATACGCAATAAATAGTTTTATTATTTCAGGTGATATCTTTTGTAAATATTAATTACTTCAACGCCTGAGGGTTTTAGAGATTCATCAGGGTCAGGTATTTCCTTTTTTTTACTAACGAATTCAGAAAACAATTTGAATTTTAAACAGCATTCCAGGCATCCAGACTTACATATCAAGGCAATAAAACTTTGTACAATCAAATACCAAAGTAATTTGTCTTTAAGACAGCTATGAAATTTGTTATTTAATTTCAATAAAACCTGTACTCAAACGCAGGTAATCATTTACCAACGTAATTAAATTGTTGATTGTATTACCACATTTACAATTCCTGCACAATATTTGTTTTTTTAACTCAAATGTTCAATCAGGCATGAAAGTGAAACTGTTTTCCAAACGAGATCCTTTGACGCAGGCACGTAAACGTTGTTTAAAAAAATTCCTTTATTATTTTAAAAAAGGGT
>JACDAZ010000526.1 GCA_013695175.1 Flavisolibacter sp.
ATCCATTAGAACAACAACTAAAAATTGAAACAACATGACCTGGCTTTATGGTTTTCTGTTGTTACTGTTGATGCGCAGTTGCACTGGTAGTGGGCATTTACATTTTGTCATTCAATCTGCCATAACAGTTGCGCCTAACCAGTGTATTTATGTTATCTTTCAGTCTCTAACTGTCTGTTTACACACCTTCCCACGTTTAACCAAGTATGTTCCTATAAAAATGTTCTGTTTGAAAACAGATCAACATAGTGTAGCTAATGCAGTCATAAGATTACCTGTATCAGCAGGTATTTATCATTTGGTGAATACGATTGAACTAATTGTAAGAGTGCGAAAAAGCTGGAATGCACCAATGGCGAGTTTGGCAAATACATGAACACTGAAAACGAATTTCATTCTACCACAAATAGCTGGGTGGCTTTGAAAGAAAAATAAAAATAGCGAACCGGAATTTTTTTAAACCAAAACCAATCTATATGCTTAAAACAACAGTCTTATTCGGACACCCTGCCAGCCCTGAATCATTTGAAACATATTATTCTGAAACACATCTTCCGCTTGCAGCAAAAACACAGGGCGTATCAAAGTTAGAATTAACAAAGTTTGTTGCGAATCCTGATGAATCTTCCCCTGCTTATTACCGGATGGCAGAACTCTATTTTACCGGGCCTGATGAAATGCAACAAGCATTGAGTTCTCCGGAAGGGAAAGCTATGGCTGCTGACTTAGGCAATTTTGCAACCGGAGGCGTAACGATCATCGTGGGCACAGTAGAAAATTAGTTCGTATAAAACACCAATATGAAACTAATTCTTTTACTCCTTTTGATGATCTCAGCATCGGTATTTTCCTGCAACAATAACACAACTGCTGATAGACGCAGCAGGCTGGCGGGGATGTATAAATTGTTCATTGCTGAAAATGCCGATTCAAATGGAATATGGCACGAAGATCCCTGGACAAAAGGCGGAACCGGCTACATAGTTTATGATGGAATGGGACACATGGCCGTTCATATTACAAGTAAAGGGTATAATGATTATAAATGGCTGCCGGAAGAAGAAAGTTTGAGTGTTGAAAAAGTTAATCAAAAACTAGACAGTATGTCAACCGAAGAACTGAAAGAAGCAGTATGGGCATTTGCTTCCAGTTATGTGTATGCAGGCAATTACACCATTGAAGATACCATTGATGTGGTAAAGCATGAAAGGATCTCCACCTCCATACATTCCCCGCCGGGCAGCACAGTAAGAAGAGCCTTTACATTTAGTGGCGATACAATCATTCTGCATGTACTGAATGGTAACCGCAGATTAAAATGGATAAAACAACCATAAAAGCTTTATAATTATGCAAGCGAAAACAATCAAAGCAAAATCTACCGGGGAAATTCAATCAGCATTACAGCAAAGTATGATTGATGGTTTTAAACCTACACTTGCCATACTTTTCCTATCCATAAAACAAGACAGGGAAGCAATTTGTAACCTGCTGCATAACGAAGGAATTCAAATTTTTGGCGCTACCACTTCCGGCGAATTTATCAGCAGCGAAATCAGCGAAGGCGGCATTGCTATTATGCTATTGGACATAAATTCTGCTTATTTTAAAATTGCTTTTCAGGAAACAGGAAATAGTACTGTTTTTGAAACCGCAAAACAGTTTGGTGCAGATGGGAAAAAAACATTTGCTAATCCTGCATTCATCATTGCATCCGGATGGTTACATACCGATGGTGAAGAAATAATAAAAGGCATTGAAGATGGCTTTGCAGGAGAAGTTCCCATTTTTGGCGGCATGGCCGGCGACGACCTTGCATTGCGGGAACCTATTGTTTTTACGCATGGCAAAAGCAGCACCACCGGACTCGTTGCTATCATTATTGACCAGGATAAAATAGATATCACCGGCATTGCTACCTGCGGATGGAAGCCCATTGGCATTACTAAAACAGTAACCCGCAGCACAGGAAATATTGTTTACACAATTGATGATCAGCCGGCATTGGACCTGGTAATAAAATATCTCGGATTGAATATAGACAATGAAGCAAGTGAAAGCATGGTTGTAAATCTGGGCGCTTATTATCCATTGCAACTGGAAAGAGAAAATGCGCCACCGGTAATGCGTACTGCTATGCTTGGTAATAAAGATGACCGGTCCCTGATTTGTGCAGGCAATGTGCCGCAGGGTGCTAAAGTAAGGTTCTCTCTCCCACCCGACTTTGATGCAATAGATACGGTTGTAAATGAATGTGCAGATTTAAAGAACGAAAATATACCAGATGCAGATGCTGTCATCATGTTCTCCTGCATAAGCAGGTATCTATCCTTTGGTATAATGACGAGTGAAGAAATTGAAAGGGTAAAAAATATTTGGAATGCTCCCTTCATTGGATTTTTCTCCTATGGTGAATTTGGAAAATCCCCGTCTGCCGTACAGGCAGGCAAAAGAGGCAAACATGAATTTCATAATAACACGTGTTGTGTTGTGGTACTAAAAGAAAAATAAAATAGTTATGGACATCTTAAACAAATTGCTTGCTATAGATATAAACTATATCGTAGCCGCTCTGATTGTTATTTTTTACCTGCTTGAAAATCTTTTTGAAACTCAGTTTAAGTTCGACAAAATGCGTGTGCACCTGTTTCATAATATTATGATTCAGCTTAGCATTATCCTCGGTGGTCTTGTCACTGCCGCTGTTATTGTAACAGCGGTTGAGTGGCTACATAAAAACCATGTGGGTTTGTTTCATTACATCCAGATGCCTGTTTGGCTTAAGCTGGCGCTGGGAGTGGTGGCATTTGATTTTATAAATTACTGGTTTCATCGCACGGCACACAGGATACCCGTGCTGTGGCGTTTTCACCGGGTGCATCATAGCGATTCCAGGATGGATGCTTCCACCAATCTGCGTGCACATCCTGTGGAGCTACTTGTGTATTTTGGGTTATCAAATATTGTTGCTGCTGCTTTATTTGGGCTGGATCTAACTGCTTTGGGCTTATATTTTCTGATAATTATACCTTATGTTTTTTTGGAGCATTCAAATATCAGGTTCCCCGACTGGATAGATAAAACCATCGGGCTCGTTTTTGTAACACCCAATATTCATAAGGTACATCATGAGCGGGACCAGTATTATACCGACTCCAACTACTCTGATATTTTTATTATCTGGGATAGAATTTTTGGCACTTTCAAATTCAAGCCGCCAGGCGAAATCAACCTTGGCTTAAATGAATTTGCAGACGATCGCAAACAAACTTTCTGGTATCTGCTCATCAGCCCATTTATCAATATGGGCAGGGTTAGTTCTGAAAAATCTCAAAAAACAAAATGGAAGCAAAATCAATTGAAAGGCGAAAAAACAGCAGAACAAGTACGTGCTTGCAGTTGGGAAACCATAAAAGAAAAATAAAATCAAAAAATAATGAAAGCCAGTTCCATCATTGTTGTGCTCATCATCATTCCCACATTTTTGTTTGCACAAGCCAAAACAAAAATTATTGATATGCACATTCACTCATACACCGATAGCGACTTCGGCGGGCGGGAACCG
>JACDAZ010000402.1 GCA_013695175.1 Flavisolibacter sp.
AAAGTGATTCCATGCCGGAAGTTGTGTTGAACCTGGTTGCATCTACAATAGGCACATAAAATATTCCGGGTCTGCTGCCATCCGGTGTTCCCTGCTGGTATTCTGCGGCGGCAGATGCAGCCCTGAATGCCTCTGTCTGCCTGATCTCGAAACCAGTTCTTGGTGTTCTGTTGAACATCTTTTTCAGGTGAGGATCTATTTTTTGCTGAATTGATCTAAAAGCATTTAAAACTTCTTCCTCAGTATTATAAGGCATAAATTTTTGATCTGTTCTCATGTACTCGAAAAAAGAATTCAAATCGCCTTTAAATCCTACTTCATTTTTAATTCTTTCCATTTCGCCTCGTATGCGCTGAACTTCCTGTAACCCTGTATTATAAATTTCGTCTGGTGTTTTGCTGGTAGTAGTCCAATATCTTGTCAAATAAGAATAAATGTCTGCTCCTCCCGGAATGGCATTGATGCCACTGCTGGTTCTGGCTTTTGGTAAGTATTCTTTTTGAAGAAAATTTTCTAAACGTTTATAAGCTGGTAAAACCTGTTGGCTGATGGTATTATAGAATTGTGTTTTCAAAGCCGTGTCAGACACTACATCAGCAGGCATATTTCTGAGGGGACCATAAAAAATATTTCTGGTAGTATCAGGATCAGCCATATCCCTCATCTGGGGGATCATTTTTATGACTAATGATCGTGGTAAAACATATCCTGTTTCTATTCCCTTTTTAAAATTTACTATGGCAGAATCAGCCCACACTGCAAAAGTAGAAGCCCGCCCCATCCAGTTCCTGTAATCTTCTGCTGTTTTAAAAGGTTGGCTGCTTTCGCCTGAGCCTAGCTGACCTATAGTAAGCGGCAATCCCCAAAACTGCTGAAAAGGAATATGATGATCATTGAATTTTAAAGCTTCGATTTGCATTTGCATGTCATACCTGAATATATCATAGCTCACCTGGTCATTTTCATTTAGATTTTCCCTGTTAACTTTATTTAATTCCTCCAGGTAAAAGGAATAATATTGCCTGAGACTGTCTCTGAAGCCTTCAGTAATGTCCAGATTCAGGCGGTTATTGTACCGGTTATCACCGGCCAGAGTAGCTTCCAATGGAAACAATTGCATTCTCTTCTCCCAATATTCTTCAAATAGTTGCTCCAGGTTCTGGTTATTTGATTCCTTATTTTCTACGACGTTATTTTGATCCGTACAAGCCATAAGGGTGAAGGCTATAGCAATCAAGAATATTATCCGCATAGCAAGATCTTTTCCTAAAAATAGCGCAAGCTTTTACTTTTTATGAAATTGATTGTTAAACGGAGCTTTATTAATGAGTAGTTTCAAGAGAAGATGAGGCTTTTTACAAAGGCTTTATTACATTTGTTCATAGTAATATTAATTAATGGAGTATAATACAACCCGAAATCATCTGGAGATACGAGAATATGGACGTCATATTCAAAAGATGATAGAGCACTTATTAACTATTGAAGACAGGGAACGCAGGCAGAAACAGGCATATGTGGTTATAGAACTGATGGGTGTTTTAAATCCGCATCTAAAAAATGTGGAAGACTTCCGTCATAAGCTTTGGGATCATCTTTTCCTGATTTCTAATTTTAAATTAGATGTAGATTCTCCTTATCCAATTCCGACTCCGGAAAAATTAAGAGCCAAACCTGATCCTTTACCTTATCCAAAAAGATATCCAAGGTATTCACACCTGGGCAAGAACCTGGAGCTGGTAATTGATAAAGCACTATCAGAAGAAGATGCTGCTAAACGCCAGGGTTTTGCAAATGCCATTGCTTATTATATGAAGCTGGCATATAACAACTGGCATAAGGATACTATTCATGATGATGCTATACAAAGCGAATTAAACAGCATAACAAAAGGTCAGCTTGAATTTACCAATACACCATATGTAAAAGCATATCGTCCTCAACCCGAAAGAGAACGCGGTGGATACGGCAGGCAGCAAAGAGGTAAATTTCAACAACGCGGTGGTGGTGGAAACGGTGGCAGAAATGATGGCAGAAATGATAAACGCGGTGGTGGTAAATTTGGCAAAAAAAGATATTGATCATTTATAGAAATTTTTAAAAGGTTGGCTTATGTCAGCCTTTTTTAATTATGGATAAGGATTTTCTAATAACTTAAACATTAAAATCAATTCATGTCTTCTTTTGAGGTAATAGGTGGTAAGAAATTAAAAGGTGAAATCGTTCCGCAGGGAGCAAAAAATGAAGCATTACAGGTTATAAGTGCGGTTGTGCTTACGGGTGAAAAAGTTACCATCAATAACATTCCGGATATCATTGATGTAAACAACCTTATTGAGTTGCTGGAAGATATGAATGTAAAAACAGAACGTATAGACAGGCATACATGTGTTTTCCAGGCTGATGATGTAAATCTTAATTATCTGCGCAGTGAAGAATTCAGAAGTAAAAGTGGAAAATTAAGAGGTTCTATTATGCTTGCCGGTCCTATGCTGGCACGGTATAAAAAGGCGTTTATTCCACGACCCGGAGGTGATAAAATAGGCAGAAGAAGATTAGATACACATATACTTGGTTTTCAAAAAATGGGAGCTGATTTTGTTTTTCACGCTGATGATTCTTTTTTTCATATAACAACTGACGGTTTAAAAGGTTCGTATGTATTACTTGATGAACCATCCGTAACAGGTACTGCAAATATTTTAATGGCAGCTGTAATGGCAGAAGGTACTACTACCATTTATAATGCTGCATGCGAACCTTACCTGCAGCAATTATGCAAAATGCTTAACAGCATGGGTGCTAACATCAGTGGTATTGGCAGTAACATGTTAATTATAAAGGGAGTTGAAAAACTATTTGGAACAGATCATCGCATTTTACCGGATATGATAGAGATAGGTTCTTTTATTGGACTTGCTGCTATGACACAAAGCGATCTGCTGATTAAAAATGTAAGCATTGAAAATCTTGGATTGATACCTGATAAATTTCGCCAGCTGGGTATAGCAGTAAATTTAATTGGCGATGATTTGCAAATACCTGCACAGGATTATTATGAAATAGATACATTCCTTGATGGAGGAGTTCTCACTATATATGATCATCCCTGGCCGGGTCTTACCCCGGATTTATTAAGCATTATGTTAGTTGTGGCAACACAGGCTAAGGGCTCTGTGCTTATTCATCAGAAAATGTTTGAAAGCCGTTTGTTTTTTGTTGATAAACTTATTGAAATGGGGGCACAGATAATTCTTTGCGACCCTCACAGGGCTGCTATTATAGGTATGGGAAGAAGAAATAAGCTGCGGGGCATCAACATGACTTCGCCTGATATAAGAGCCGGAGTAGCTTTATTAATTGCTGCACTAAGTGCAGACGGTAAAAGCACTATCCAGAATATAGATCAAATTGACAGGGGCTATCAATATATAGAATCCCGGCTTCAATCCCTTGGGGCAGACATACAAAGAGTGAGCTAATATCCATGTAAAAATCCGACACGATTATTTTCGAATACAAATCAATTCTTCCGCTCATTAAGCAGATATGAAACTTGATACTTTCCTTCATCGAGGGGTCTCCACACGTGAATCCATGAATTAATAGCATCTGCCGTGGGACCCCTCGTACTCCTGATTTCTTTGTACTCCTGATTTCTTTTGTATCTTTCTTTAGCACATAGCAATACATTCCTTCTTAGAGGGTCTCCACACGTGAATCCATGAATTAATAGCATCTGCCGTGGGACCCCTCGTAC
>JACDAZ010000441.1 GCA_013695175.1 Flavisolibacter sp.
CACATAAAAAAACATGCTTGTAAAAAGCATGTTTCAAAAAATGATGCTGTATTACCAACCCGGCACAAAATTTAATCCGAAGTTGGCATTTTTAAATCCTCCATTTTGCCATGGTATGGCATAGTAAGGTTCAAGAATTACATAACCAAATAAATTTACTCTTAAAGAAATACCACTACTTAAAATAAACTTAGATTCACTTGGTACCTGGCTGTCCCTATTTGTTACAAAACCATTATAACCACCCCAGGCAATTCCACCATCTGTAAATAAATTCAATTCAGAAAATAAAAATTTTGATTTAAAAACAGAAAGTCTTTCAGGACCAGTAAATGGTAATCTTAGTTCCGCATTTGCAACATACATCTGGCTTCCAATAAGATCATTTATTCCCAAACCTGTTGTTGTTCCCTGGTTTGTAAAAGACCTCGCATCATAACCCCTTACTAAGAAAGGATATCCAATATATAAAGGAGGTAAAGTACCGTTCTCAGCATCTTTACCAAACCTTCCCATATACATATTACGTGTTGCAAATGTAACAGGTGCGGCTCTGAAATATTTACGATAGTCACCCAACAAACTGCTCATATTCACTACTCCTAAATATTGACCGGCTTCAAATCTAAATCTGTGTCCTGCTAACGGTGATGCTACTCCGAAATTAGAATTATCCCCAACAAAAGCAAGATAGCCCTGTCCTAAATTAAAGCCGCTTGGTGTAGGCAGTTTTTCTCTATCATCACCAACAAAATTGTACGTAGCAGGGTTGTTGGGTTGGATGAAAGTATAATAATCGGAATACCGGTCCAGCCTGTAATAATACCTTGAAAAAGAGGTTCCTGCCTCAAAACGCCTGATTTGTGAAAAAGGATAAGATGCAAATAATGATACCTGTGTTTCAAATGTTCTTAATAAATCCAGGGAATAACGTACAACATCAACCGAATTACCATCCCTGTCCTGCAGTGAATCAAGTCCTAAACTTTCACCACCGGATAAATAAGGAACATGAGATATAGCTGCACCCCAGTTTAGCCTGTTTGCCTGGTTTAAGTAAGCAAACTGGCCTCCGAAATCATAAATTTCACCATTAAGTGAAAGAGCACCAAACAACTGATTGTTACCAAGTATATCACTGAAAATGCCTGCTACTCCACCGGCCATGCCACCACCAAAGCGGCCAACAGCTGCACCCATACCTGTATTACTTACATAATCTAATTTAAACTGTGGTTTGTATGGCACTTCAACAAACGCAGTTTCCGGCATTACTGTAGATGGAAGATTTTCCAATTGTCTATTCACAATATCTTCTTTTGAACGAACAGTTGGAGGTAAGATGGCCGGTTGCATAGCAACATCACCTTCATTTATTGCTCTTGTTCCTAATGTATTACTGCTGGCAGCATAAATAGTATAGGTGTCATTACTATAATGTGAGAATACCACTTTATCGGTTTGCCTGGAAGCACTTATTGCCGGTGAATACATGGTGATACCAGTGATACCGGTATAAAGATTTGTTAACTGGTTAAGCCCTTTTGTACTGATGTTGTAGGAGTACATATTTCTAAATCCATCCCTGTCAGAAAGAAAATAAATTAAATTATTATCTGAAGCAAAAACAGGATTAAGATTATTGGCACCACTAAAGAAATTCAATTGAGTTACTGCTCCTGTTTCAACATTTAATAAAGCCAGGTTATGCCAGAATTTATGTTGAATATGATTATTGCCTATGCTTAACCTGTCTGTTGAAAAAACAATCCATTTTCCATCCGGAGAAAAAGATGGCTGCAGGTCAGAATAACGATCATTAGTTAATCTTCTAACTGAATTGTTATTTAAGTTAAAAGCATATAAATCGCTTTGACCATCTACCAAACCGGTTACAACTATGGTGGAGCCATCGGGCGACCATGCTGGATTGCTTATGGCAGATACACCCGGAATATTTATTTCTCTGTTTATTCTTCCATTATCTGCCCCTGCTAATACCAATGAATTTCGACCCTTTGCAAATGCTACAAATGCAACCTGCCTGCTATCCGGCGACCAGGCCACTGCAGACTCAAAAGAACTGTATTCATCAATATGTGATCCTCGATTTTTTGAACTAACTTTTCTTATATTATCACCGGTTTCTGCATCGGCAACAAAAAGATCAATACTAAAAAGACTTTTTTCTGTCCAGAAAGCTATTTTTTTCCCATCCGGACTTAGAGAAGGTACAATATTCAATTCGCCTGCATTTCGTTTTGTAATAACAGCTGTACCGGGTGGAGTTAATGAAGTTGTAGTTTGATAATTACCATAAGCAGTCCTGATTGCTTCCTTCCATTTTTTCGAAAATTCTTTAGCATCTATATTTAAAGTATTTTTTATAGCTTTTTCATAACCAACTCTTGCTGTTTCTATAAATAATTTGCGGATAACAGTATCGCCGTAGACACCTGTAGTATAAGCCCAGAACGCTTGTCCCCAACGATAAGGAAAATATTCGTTTGGCTTATTGGTCAGATCCTTTAACGTTGGAAGTTTGTTATTGGCTAATGAGCTTCTAAGCCAGATTGCTGTATGAGCATCCTGCGAACCAATAGACATATATTCTGCTAAACCCTCAACCATCCAAAGTGGAATATTTCCCATAGCCTGCAGATTGAATGTATCCAGTATCATGTGGTACTGAAAAGCATGCACAAGTTCATGGCCTAATACGTGATCTGTTTGTGCATTAGACTCCATAAAAGGCATGATCACCCTGTTTTTCAGTGCTTCGGTTACACCCCCGGTGCTTACACCTATTTGCCCCTGAATGGTACGTGTTTGCTGGAAGTCTGCATGATTATTATAAAGGATGAAAGGATTTTTTTGAGTGAATGTATCTCTGAATATGCGCTGATGCATATTATACCACTGCTCTGTTTGCTGCAAAAAACGATTACGCGTGGTTGTATTATCTACATAATGGTGCAATTCAAAATGTGGCGATTGCAGCACCCTGAAATCAAGTTTTTTATAATTGACTTTGTTCCTGCCAAAATATTGAGCCTGTACAGGCAAAAAAGATGAAATAAATATGATTAAAAAAATATAAACTACGGAGTTTGGGTATAAAGTTTTACAGGTGCGCATATAATAAAGTTTTCATTTTTCACTGCTACCAATATTGCAAGAATTGAACCATAGAAGAAGTGATCAATACATTGCTGTAGCATTACTATTAACGCTTTGTATAACAAATGCATTATATTCTCAAATAATCTTTAACATTAGCTACAAACCACCTTTTTTACTTATCAATGCAGGAGTACAAAAAGAAATATTACAGCCCCTATCTTTGTTTTCATGAGTACAGAGAACATAAAAAATGGAGAGCTGCAAAAACTAATTGATATAAGAAATGAGAGACTTCAAAAAATTTTTGAAGGAGGAGGAAAGAAATCGATAGCCAAACAAAAGGAAAGAAATAAACTCACAGCCCGTGAACGTATAAATTACCTGGTAGATAAAGGCTCATCTTTTATTGAAATAGGTGCTTTTGCAGGCTATGAAATGTATGAAGAACAGGGTGGATGCCCTGCAGGCGGCACAGTGGCAGGTGTGGGTTATGTGAGTGGCAGGCAGTGTGTTATTGTTGCTAACGATCAGACTGTAAAAGCCGGTGCATGGTTTCCTATTACCGGTAAAAAAAACCTGCGCATGCAGGAGATATCCATGCAAAATAACCTGCCTGTAATTTACCTTGTTGACAGTGCCGGTGTTTTTCTTCCTATGCAGGATGAGATTTTTCCGGACAAAGAACATTTTGGAAGAATATTTTTTAACAATGCACAAATGAGTGCCCGCGGTATCAATCAAATTGCAGCCGTGATGGGTGCCTGTGTAGCCGGTGGAGCTTACCTGCCCATCATGAGCGATGAAGTGCTGATGGTGGAAGGTGCAGGTTCTATTTATTTAGCAGGGCCATATTTGGTAAAAGCAGCAATTGGTGAGGATGTAGATACGGAAACCTTAGGTGGTGCTGTAACACATACCGAAATTTCAGGCATTGCAGATTATAAATTCAAAACTGAAGAAGAATGTCTTGACCAGGTAAAAAGGCTGATGGATAAACTGGGTGAAAAGGAAAATGCCGGATTTAACAGGCAAAAATCAAAAAAACCCAAATCTGACGTAGAAGATTTATACAATATTGTTTCCACCCAAAGCGTAAAGCCATACGATATGATGGAAGTGATAAAATGTATTGTTGATGAATCTGAGTTTGATCAATACAAAGAAGAATATGGTAAAACAATTATTTGTGGATACGGTAGAATAGATGGGTGGGCTGTGGGTATAGTTGCCAATCAAAGAAAGATTGTAAAAAGCAAGAAAGGTGAAATGCAAATGGGTGGAGTTATTTATAATGACAGTGCAGATAAAGCTGCCCGTTTTATTTTAAATTGTAATCAAAAGAAAATACCACTTGTTTTTTTGCAGGATGTTACCGGATTTATGGTAGGCAGTCGCAGTGAACATGCAGGCATTATAAAAGATGGCGCCAAGATGGTAAATGCAGTTGCAAATTCTGTTGTTCCAAAAATTACCATCATTATTGGCAACTCCTATGGTGCCGGTAATTATGCTATGTGTGGTAAGGCTTATGATCCACGTTTTATATATGCATGGCCTACAGCAAAAATTGCGGTTATGGGTGGAGAGCAGGCAGCAAAAACATTATTGCAGATACAGGTAGCTGCTATGAAATCAAAAGGTGAAGTGGTTTCGCAGGAAGATGAATCAAAATTGTTGAATGAAATTAAAGACAGGTACGAAAAGCAGACATCGCCATATTATGCTGCTGCACGGTTATGGGTAGACGCTATTATTGATCCTGTTGAAACAAGAACAGTAATTTCAGAGGGCATCCATGCGGCAAATCACAATCCAGTAATGCAAACACTACAAACCGGTGTTTTCCAGGTATAAAGCAACAGCTCCGTAGGAGCGACATGTTATAAATGCTCCGTAGGAGCGATATAAACAATAAGACATCAATAAATGCCAAACACCTATTCACAATTATATATTCAGATAGTATTTGCTGTAAAAGGAAGGAAACATTTTATAAAAGAATCTATCCGTGAAGAAGTTCAGAAATATATCACGGGTATTGTTAGCAATAAAGGTCAAAAAGTTTTAGCCATTTATTCCATGCCAGATCATATACATATATTAATCAGCATGAGTCCTGATTGTAAAATTTCTGACCTGGTACGGGATATAAAAGCAAATTCATCATCTTTTGTCCAGGAAAAAATATCTATGTCATCCTTCAGATGGCAGGAAGGGTATGGTGCTTTTTCATATGCAAAATCACAAATTGATAATGTAGTTAATTATATATTGAATCAGCAAAACCACCATAAACAAAAAACCTTTAAAGAGGAATATGTAGATTTCTTAAACAATCTTGATATAATTTATAAAGAAGAATATCTTTTTGAATTCTACCAATAGCTCCGTAGGAGCGACATATTAATAGCTCCGTAGGAGCGACATGTTCATAGCTCCGTAGGAGCGACATATTAATAGCTCCGTAGGAGCGGCATATTAATTATTATGAAGATAACCATGTATACAGATGGATCGTCAAGAGGAAATCCCGGACCGGGTGGTTATGGAACCATCTTAATGAGTGGAAGTTTATATAAAGAATTCTCCAAAGGATACCGTCTTACTACAAACAACAGGATGGAATTAATGGCAGTGATTGCCGGACTGGAAGCATTAAAAAAAGAAAAGATGGATGTTACTATCTATTCAGACAGTCAATATATTGTAAAAGCCGTTAAAGAAGGATGGCTGAATAACTGGATCAGGACCAACTTTGCAAAAGGCAAAAAAAATAAAGATCTGTGGCTGCATTTTTACGAGCTTTCAAAAAAACATAATCTTCTGTTTGTTTGGGTAAAAGGGCATGCAGAAAATAAATATAATAATCGATGTGATGAATTAGCCACCGAAGCGGCAGATGGTTCAAACTTTGATGTTGATGAAGGATATGAGCAGGAGCAAAATTCTCTTTTCAATCCCTCTTTATGAATAAGGCTATTGTGGCATGGAGTGGTGGCAAGGACAGCTGCTATGCAATGATGCAGGCGAAAAAGACGGGAATAGTGGCTGTTGTTTTATTAAATATATTAAATGAAGAAGGTAATATTTCCAGGGCGCATGGCATTCCATTTGAAATTCTTCAGGCCCAGGCTAAGTCTTGTAACATTTGTTTGTATTGCGTTGCCAGTTCCTGGAAAGATTATGAACAAAAGTTTTTTAATGCTTTAGTAACATTGAAAAAACAATATGGAGCCAGTCATGTAATTTTTGGAGATATTGATTTAGCAGAGCATCGTGAATGGAATGAAAGAATTTGTATCCAAGCAGGATTAGAGGCTGTGTTTCCATTATGGAAGCAGGACCGGAAAGAACTGGTTTTGGAAATGATAGATGATGGAATGAAAGCAATGATGGTGAGTTGTAATGATTACATGGGTAAAGGTTATATAGGTAAAATATTGGATAGTGATTTGGTTGAGGCACTGGAAGCAAAAGGTATCGATCCTTGTGGTGAAGAAGGTGAATTCCACACTTTGGTGGTTGAATGTGAAATTTTCAAACAGCCTGTTGCTGCTTCAATAATGGGTGTAAAAAAGCATGAACAAATGTGGTATGGAGAT
>JACDAZ010000476.1 GCA_013695175.1 Flavisolibacter sp.
CGGTAGATGTCCTTTAGTAAAGCGATTTTTCCCTGCATTATGTTCTTTTAATCTTTTATCTGCGTCTAATGCCATTCCCGTTTACCTGATTTTATCCGTTAAACTTTCTATGACATATACAGTGACCATAAATAAAAAAAGCCTGCAAATAATGCAAAGCTTTTGTACCGCGTACGGGATTCGAACCCGTATCACCACCGTGAAAGGGTGGTGTCCTAACCCTTAGACGAACGCGGCGTCTTTTTAAGGAGTGCAAAGATAGGAGCACACCAAGTTGCCGCCAAAAAATTTTAAAACAAAAAACCCCGCATCAAGTGATTAAAAAATCATGAGCGGGGCTTTATAGCAAGCAAAAGTAAACTCGTAAATATTTTTTGCCGGATCCGGTGCACAAAAATATACTGCTGGATTATTAACGGCTTGTGAATAGGCATTTCTTTAACGCAAGCCATACTCCTGGTGCCGGGCCGGCACTTCTACATCACCAAATCCTTTCTTTAACAACCAGTTTTGAAAATCAACCTGCACATCATATTCACCATGCACTAAAAACATTTTTTTAACAGAGGGTATGTCCTGACATGCAAGCCACTGGCTCATATCTTCATAATCACCATGAGCACTCATACCTCTTATGCTTCCCACTTCAGCATTTACCTGGTGCGTTAATCCAAAAATGCCAACTTCTTTTGCCCCTGCTAATAACCTCCCTCCCAATGATCTGGGTTCGCAATATCCAGTCATTAAAATACCATTTCTTGAGTTCTCAATATTATTGCTGATATGATGCTTTATTCTACCTGCTTCAGCCATACCACTTGCAGATATAATAACACAAGAACTATTTTTAAAATTCAACAACTTAGATTCTTCAACCGATTTAGTGAATTGTAAGCCTTTAAATTTAAAAGGATCCTCATCCTGAAGTAACACTTTTTGAAAGCTTTTATTATAATGCTCTGTATGATTTTTTACGATTTGAGTAATTGCAATACTTAAGGGGCTATCCAAATAATATTGAATATCCGGCAACCGTTTTTCAAGTTCCAGCTGGTTAAAAGTATATAAAAGCTCCTGTGTTCTTCCTAAACTAAAAGCCGGCAATATGAGTTTTCCTTTTTTGTTAATACAAATTCTTTCAACCCACTCTAATAAAAGATCAACTGTTTGTTGTATGGGATCATGTAAAGAATTTCCATAAGTTGATTCAAGTATAATATAATCAGCCTGCGGAAAAACTTCAGGAGATTTTAATATTACATCCTTATATCTTCCTATATCGCCACTAAAACTTATTTGCTTTTGCTTACCTTCTTCTTTTATACGTAAGTGTACACATGCACTACCTACAATATGCCCTGCATCTGTGAATAAAACTTCTGCACCTTCTGTTACAGAAAACCAGGTTTGATAATTTCTCTCTTCAAAAAGTTTTAGTGCTGCTTCTGCATCTTCCTTGTTAAATAATAGAGATAATAATGGTTTATTATCTGCCAGCCTGCCTTTATTACTATATTTTATATCATTCATTTGTATCTGGGCAGAATCCATTAGTAATAACCTGCACAAATCAGCAGTAGCATTAGTACAAAATATTTTACCATTAAAACCATCTTTTACCAGCTTTGGAATTAACCCACTGTGATCTATATGCGCATGTGATAAGATTAATACATCTATTTCAGCAGGATTAAATCCAAAATCCCGGTTCATGGCATCTGTATCTATTCCCATACCCTGAAACATTCCACAATCAAGTAAAATCTTTTTTCCATTCTTAAGTGTAACGAGATGTTTAGAACCTGTTACCGTACGTGCCGCTCCATGAAATGAAATCTTCATAATGCTTCTTAATTATACCCTTAAACTTAGTTCATTTAATTTTTAGCTTTAAAAGACCAGGTTATCCAAAATTCAGCAACTACTTCCTGCTGGTTATTAAATCCAACGGAATGAGCTTTTACAGATGTTGATTGATGTAAGATGATTGCATTTTCCACGGCTTCTTTAATCCTGCTACCATCAGTACAAATAAATTTAGTAATGCCCGTTGCTTTTTTATGAAACTTTCCTTCTATACCCACAACCAGCATGGAAACAGCTGGCTTTCTTTTATATGTTTGAGCCATCGCTAAAATACCGGTGCTCATCTCCGCTGCCATGCTAAGGCATGCAAAATAAGTGGAGCGAAAAGGATTTTTAGTAAACCATTTATAAGGAATCGTGATGGAGCATTCATCTTCGGTTGCATGTACAAGTTGTAATCCGGAAAAATAAGCAGCGGGTAGATTCTTTAAGAGGAACAGCCTGTATTTTGTTTTATTCCTTATAATAGAAAAAAAAGCAGCAGTTTGATTTCCTGCTGCTTCGTTTAAAATATTAGTCATGCTTAAAATTAATCTTTATAAAACATTTCCATGATTGGTGTTGGTGACCAGTTCCTTAAAAAATCTTTTACTTTTTCAGTATCATAACCATTTCCTTTTTGAAGCAGGGTACTATCCTGTGTATGTATAAGTTCACCATCTGCATTTAGTACTACCAAAACCGGGAAACCAAATTTTTGTGGAAAATTCAGTTTTTTCAAATAAGCCAAATTCTTATTTTCATTGCTATAATTTAAATGATAAAGAACATAATTATCAACAACAAGCTTTTTGATTGCGGTATCTAAAAATATAAAGCTGTTGAATCTATAACACATCACACACCAGTTACCACCTATTTGAAGCAATACATGTTTTTTCTCCAATTTTGCCTTTTGCAAGGCTGCGGCTACATCTTTTTCAACATTCGCCCTGGGATTATACAGTTTTGTACTATCGTTTCCAAAGGCAGTAATGGACAGAAAAAAGAAAAGGATAAAAATGAATTTCATCTTATTTGAAAGATACAAACTTATGAAAGCCAAACTTTTGAAAGCTTTATTTAACATTCATATTAGAAGCCATGCATCCTTCAATTAAAAAAAAACGTCAACTTTGAACATCTTAATATAAATCATGAAATACATACTTTTCTTAGTAAGCTTTGCTTTTATTGCCAATCTTAATGCACAAAAAATAAATGGGCAAATTAACTTTCCTAAAGGAAAAAAACTTGAAGTTGTTTCTGAAATTAAAGCCATTGTTACCCAGGAAATGATGGGACAGGAAATGGAAATGAATGTAAACACTACCATTGAGCGTTCACTGGATATAGAAAACGTGAGCAATGGTAATGCTACAGTGGAGCATAAAGTAAAAAGAATTCAAATGAATTTTGACTCTCCAATGGGAGCGCAAACATTTGATTCTGAAAATGAAAAAGATATGAAGGGAGATGCCGGAAAAACTTTAGAGAAATCTTTGAAGAACAAATACACCATGACCATTGATAACACAGGAAAAATTATTGCTGTTAAAGCTGATGACGATAATCCAAATGAAAAGAAAGATGCAAACGATCCTATGTCAGGAGCAATGGCTCAATACGCAGAAGGACTACAGGTTCCTAATGTAAATGATTTTACTGATTTGAAAATTTTACCAAATCGCGAAATCTCAAAAGGTGAAACCTGGACTGATTCTTTGAACGAAAGCAAATTCATTTATACTTTATCAGACATCAGGGAGAATGATGTTGTTGTTGATTATACAGAAACTGCAAAAATTTCACGCAAGCAGGAAATGATGGGAATGGAAATTTCCATTACATCAAACGATAAAACCACAGGTAAGATAATTGTTGACAGAAAGTCGGGGTTGATGAAAGAAAAAACTTCAACCACTGTTTCTGATGGTACAACCGAAGTGATGGGACAAAGTATTCCTACTACTTCTAAAACCACCAGAACTATAACGGTAAAAGGATTTTAGAAAGAAGTCCGAGGTAAGAAGTCTGATGTCTGATGTCTGACGTCTGAAGTCTGCAGAAGAGGTAAGAGTTGATACCCAACTTTTACCTTTTTTTTATTTATTTATAAAACAGATGGAACTAAAAGAAATTTCACTATTGACCATTCACCATTGACCAAATTCACCATTCACCATTCACCACTAAAGCAAAAAACTTCAACCACTGTTTCTGATGGTACAACCGAAG
>JACDAZ010000478.1 GCA_013695175.1 Flavisolibacter sp.
ATCTAAAGAAGAAAAAGACCTTGAATTACTAAAGCAGGAATTAACAAAACAGGAAGCCAAGAAGGATATAACAGAATCTGATTTAGGAACTGTTAGAAGGATTTATGCAAACACAATTAAGGATAAAGAAAAAGCTGATGCTATACAGAACTTGATTAAAGAAAAATTTCCGTATGGCAAATGGAAACGGGATGAAGCGCTTACTGCTCTTGGAAAAGAAAAAGACCTGAAGCAAAAAGAAAAATTATTTGAAGAATTAAATTCTACTTATCCTTCTTTTAAAAAAGATGAACCATCCTATTATTATTTTTTGATAGGACAGTTTGTCAATCAGATGGCAGATTCCGGAGATTATGCAGGCATGAAGAAATATGCTGACATGGTTTCTAATCTTTCTTCAAGAGCAAGCTCATATAATACCGTGGCATGGAAACTGGCAGGACAAGGCATAAATAAAGCACCCATAGATATAAAGTTGGGAAAAGAATTCTCACAGCAGTCCATGAATCTGATCCAGGAAGAAAAAAAATCATTAAAAAATAAAACTTCATACTTAACTGATAAGCAATATGTAAAGAACCTAGATAATTCATATCATTCTTATTTAGATACTTATGCTGTTTTACTTTTTCATGAAGGAAAACATGATGAAGCTTATGCACTACAGCAAAAAGCAATGGAACATTATAACAGGAAAAACATCAACCTGAATGCCATTTATACTGTTATGACAGAAAAAGTTAAGGGTCATAAAGCAGCACAAGCAGAACTTGAAAGTTTTATAGAAGCAGGGCATAATAACGCTGAAATGAAAGAACAATTAAAGTCTATTTACCTGGCATCTAACAATACAGAACAACAGTGGCTTAGTTATGTAAGTGAACTTGAATTAAGAGCTTTTAATAAATTAAAAACTGAAGTAGCTAAGAAACTAATAAATATGCCTGCCCCACAATTTGCGTTAAAAAACCTAAATGGCGAAAAAGTATCTCTGGAATCATTAAAAGGCAAAGTGGTGGTGGTTGATTTTTGGGCCACCTGGTGTGGACCATGTATTTCATCTTTTCCCGGAATGCAAAAAGCAGTAGACAAGTTTAAAGACAACCCTGATGTAGTTTTCTTATTTATTGATACATGGGAATCAGGTGACGACAGGGAGAAAAAAGTAACTGATTTTATAGCAAAGAACAACTATAGTTTTAATGTGCTGTACGATGAAAACAGGGAGAAAGAAGGAAATGATTTTGTTGTAGTTCAGGATTTTAAAGTTGATGGCATTCCTACCAAATTTGTAATAGATCGCAATAATATTATTAGGTTTAAAAGTGTAGGCTATGACGGAAATAATGAAGCGCTGGTGAATGAACTGGCAGCAATGATAGATTTAGCTGGAGAAGCAAATTAAGTTAGGAATTCGGTTTTTGTTTCTGATACCTTTTATTGTTTCGACTGACGAAACTGCTTAATGTGTTGGTTTTCGTTTCAATTGTACGTGCTCCTGCTTTTGCGGGGGCACTTTTTTTTACAGGTTACCTGCTGGCTATCTTTGCTACATGCAAATTGATATTCTTACAGTTCTTCCTGAACTTTTAGAAAGTCCTTTATCTCATTCCATAATGAAGAGAGCACAGGCAAAAGGAATTCTTCAGGTTCACATTCATAATTTAAGACATTGGGCTGTAAATGAATACGGACAGGTTGATGATTATCAATACGGAGGTGGAGCAGGTATGGTAATGATGTGTGAACCACTGGCAAAAGCTATTGATGAATTAAAAAAAGACAAAGAGTTTGATGAGATCATATATCTAACACCGGACGGAAAGAAATTAGACCAAAAAATGGCTAATAATCTTTCATTAAAAAAGAATTTATTACTGATATGCGGCCACTATAAAGGGATTGATGAAAGAATAAGAGAACACTATGTAACAACTGAAATATCCATTGGCGATTATGTGCTAAGTGGTGGGGAGTTAGCAGCTGCCGTTTTAGTGGATGCTATCGGGAGACTTTTGCCTGGAGTATTAAATGATGAAACTTCTGCACTAACAGATTCTTTTCAGGATAATTTATTGGCACCTCCTGTTTATACAAGGCCGGAAGAATTCAGGGGATGGAAAGTGCCTGATATTTTAATGAGTGGTAATCATGCAAAAATTGAAGACTGGCGCCATGAACAATCCCTGA
>JACDAZ010000489.1 GCA_013695175.1 Flavisolibacter sp.
AGGGAATTGCAGGAAAAAGAATCATTAATGAAAATCCTGGTTCATCTGCAAAACCTTAATAAAAATTTTGATACCCAAAAACCTTTACTTCTTAAAATAGCGCCTGACCTTTCATTAGAACAAATTGACGATGTAATAAGTCTTTCATTGGAAATCAATTTAGACGGCTTGGTTGCTGCAAATACAACCATCAGCAGGGAAAATCTCTTCACTACAAAAAATGAAGTTGAAGAAATAGGTGCCGGAGGTTTGAGTGGAAAACCTTTACAAAGCAGGTCAACAGAGGTGGTAAAATATATACATCAAAAAACAAATGGAATTATCCCAGTTATTGGAAGTGGGGGAATTTTTACAGCAGAAGATGCAACAGAAAAATTAACCTCAGGAGCTTCCTTGATTCAAGTATGGACAGGTTTTATCTATGAAGGGCCGACCATTGTTAGAGATATATGTAATAAACTTTCATTGAGTAAGTAAAACGGCTGCAACAATACCTGCCGTTTCTGTTCGCAATCTTGTTTCACCCAAGGTTACAGGTATAAAATCTTTAGTTATAGCCTGTTCAATTTCAACTGGAGTAAAATCACCTTCCGGTCCTATTAGTATAATCCGGGAAGCATTTTCCAGTAAAATATTTTCAGTGAGCGACTTCTTCTCTTTCTCTTCACAATGAGCTATAAATTTTTGCTGATAGTCCAGGTCAGTTATTTTTTTAAACTCTGTTGGCTGGTGAAGTTGGGGAAGCCAGCATTGCTGCGATTGTAACATGGCACTGATCATGATAGTTTTCAACCTGTCATACCTGAATTTTTCTTTCTCTGTTCTATCACATAATAAGGGGATGATTTCTGTAACCCCGATCTCAGTTGCTTTTTCCAAAAACCATTCAAAACGATTTATATTTTTTAAAAGTGATATGGCAATTGTGACAGGATTTCTTTGCCGGGAAATATGAGGTCCAGATAGAATTTCAACAACACATTTTTTTTTATGATCATCAACTATAAAAGCTTCTGCCAGCAAACCTTTTCCATTTGTCAATACAACATTCTCTCCTTTTTGTTTACGTAAAACCTGTGTGATATACTTTGAGTTTTCTTCATTCAGATTTATTACTCCTGAAGCAAGTTCTTCTACATAAAAAAAAGGTAATGCCATAACACGAAGAAATAAAAAAGCCCTGAATATATATGCAGGGCTTAACAATTGAATCTATCTATCTAAAATGGGTCTTCTTCATCTGAAAATTCATTCATCCTGCTGCTTGTTTGTATAAACATCCTGGCACCTCCACCACCATCAGTATCGGATACTGGCTTCCAGTTTCCGGGTAATCCGGGTCCACCAAACCCTTCACCACCATCATCTTCAATGAATTTTTGAATATGTAATAAAGCTCTTAGTTTAATATTTTCAAGTGATCCATTTCTGTGTTTTGCAATACGTATATAGGTTTCACCACGATTGCTATCACCCGATTCATTTTGAGTTATCTCGTGGTATTCCGGTCTGTATAGGAAACAAACCATGTCTGCATCCTGCTCAATAGCTCCTGATTCACGAAGATCACTCAATTGGGGTGTTTTATTTCCGTCCTTTCTTTTTTCAACTTCACGACTTAACTGAGAAAGAGCAATTATAGGAACCTGTAATTCTTTTGCCAATCCTTTTAAGGATCTTGAAATATTACTGATTTCCTGCTCACGATTGCCATTCCTGTTTTCACCGGTTCCACTCATTAACTGCAGGTAATCTATTATAATCAACCCTACTTTATTTATATTTTTCATCCTGCGGCATTTAGCACGTAGTTCAAAAATGTTTAATGCAGGTGTATCATCAATAAATATAGGAGCCTGTGATAGTCTTTGAATTCCCCTTGCATACAGCTGCTTCATTTCGTGTTCTTCCATCTTACCCCTCGAAATTTTTTCCAGCCATATTTCACTTTCAGCAGATAATATACGTTGTACCAACTGACCCGCACTCATCTCTAAAGAAAAAATAGCAACAGGTGTAGGTTTAGTAGGGTGCAAAGCTGCATTACGTGCCAGGTTTAAAGCAAATGCTGTTTTACCAACCGAAGGCCTGGCAGCAAGTATGATAAGATCCGTATTCTGCCAACCATAAGTAACTCTGTCGAGTGTAGGATAACCACTGGGTACGCCAGTGATATCTTCATTTTTGTGACGCAGGTCTTCAATTCTCTGAATAGTTTTTACTAAAACTGAATCAATAGTCTCATAATTATTTCTTAAGTGAGTGGAGGTAACTTCATAGATCTTACTCTCAGCCTGGTCAAGCAAATCAAAAACATCGGTACTGTCTTCATATGCATCACCAATTATTTCACCACTTATACGTATTAATTCGCGTTGTATAAATTTTTGAAGAATGATTCTGGAGTGTGCATCAATATTTGCTGAAGAAACAACAGCATTGGTAAGTTTAGTAACATAATAAGGACCACCTACAACTTCCAATTCTTCTAAACTTCTTAATTCTTCTACTACAGTTAATATATCTATTGGCTGGCTTTTATTAGCCAGGCTTTTCATTGATTTAAAAATTCGCTGGTGAGCATCTACATAAAAGCACTCTGGCTTTAATATTTCAACCACAGTATCAAATGCTCCTTTTTCCAGCATAATAGCACCAAGCACTGCTTCCTCTAAATCTTTGGCCTGTGGTGGAACTTTACCATAAACCATAGTGCTAATGTCTATGGGCGATTTTCTTCTGGTTTTTCTATCACGATTGAGATTGGTTAAATCCATTTTTTTTGGGCAATAAGTTTTTTTCCATTGATTTAAATCAATGACTTTCGGAGCGGAACAGCCTTGATTTTTTTTTGAATTGTTGGCGGCTTGATTACCTGAAATTTCCTACAGTCAGTCAACGAAAATAACTACAGTTATCATTCAAATTTTTTCTTTGTTCACACATTCCATGCACACGCAATTCACATTTCTATATCTTTCCTTCTGCAATTACTTGTTATTGCAAATGTGTAGTTTTTTTAAGTAGGAAATGTATTTTTAAATAAATAAAATGAAAAAAAACTTGTAAAAAATTTTGGTGAATTGATGAAGATAACAAATTGAATTTCCCAAATACTGTTGTTAATTAAAAAACATGATTATAATCATTATTAAAAAGCAACTCTTGTAATTTATTTAACTACTGCAAACCCATTTCGGTATTAAGTATTCCATTCTGCTGCAACGTTTATCTTTGTTCATCTTATATATAAACAATGACCATTTCTTATAACTGGCTTAATGACTATTTACCGGCACTTGATGAAGGAAAAAAAATTGATCCTGAACAATTAGCAACTATACTTACTTCTATTGGTTTAGAGGTTGAAAAAATAAATACTATTGAAGAAGTAAAAGGAGGATTACGAGGTTTGGTTATTGGTGAAGTAATGCATGTAAGTCAACATCCTAACGCTGATAAATTAAAACTTACTAAAGTAAATGTTGGAGCTGGTAATTTAGTACAAATAGTTTGTGGTGCACCCAATGTTGCAGAAGGACAAAAAGTTGTTGTTGCTACTGTTGATACTACTATATACCCTGTTAATAAAGAACCACTCACTATGAAGGCTATTAAAATCAGAGGTGAAGAAAGTTTTGGGATGATATGTGCTGAGGATGAAATAGGATTGGGCGATTCACATGAAGGTATTTTAGTATTACCTGCAAATGCAATGGCAGGAACCACTGCAGAAGATTTTTTCAAACCTTTTTCTGATATTGTTTATGAAATAGGACTCACTCCCAATCGTGCTGATGCTATGAGCCATTGGGGTGTGGCAAGAGATGTATGTGCTTATCTCTCACATCATTTTAAAAAAGAATTTAAATCAGTTTTACCTGAAGTTGATTTTAAAGTAGACAATCACTCATTGCCTATAGATGTAACAGTTGAAAATAAAAATTCTTGTCCAAGATATGCCGGTATTTGTATAGCTGGTTTAGAAGTAAAAGAATCACCAAAGTGGTTGCAACAAAAATTAAAATCAATAGGATTAAAACCAATCAATAATATTGTTGACATAACCAACTTTATCCAACACGAAACCGGGCAGCCCTTACATGCTTTTGATTATGATGCCATAACAGGTAAAAAGGTTATTGTAAAAAAATTGCCTGCAGGAACAACATTTATAACATTAGATGAAAAAAGCAGGCATCTTCATAATGAAGATTTAATGATATGTAATGAGGCTGAAGGAATGTGTATAGCAGGCGTTTTCGGAGGATTAAAATCAGGTGTCACTACAGGTACAAAAAACATATTTTTAGAAAGTGCTTTTTTTAACCCTGTTTCAATTCGGAAAACTTCTTTTCGCCATAATCTTAGAACAGACGCTGCAACACGCTTTGAAAAAGGAATAGACATTTCAAAGACTGTTGAAATATTAAAAAGAGCAGCCATGCTTATTAAAGAAGTAGCAGGTGGCTCTATAGCTTCAGAGATAGTAGATATTTATCCTGAACAGGAAGCAAAAAAACAAATCAACTTAACCTTTCAGTATCTCAAAAAATTAAGTGGTAAGTCTTATAATGCAGAAGCTGTTGAAAGCATTTTAAAAAATTTAGGCTTTGCAATAAAAAATAAAGAATCAGATAAATTACTTATAGAAGTTCCGCATCATAAAAGAGATATATCCTTGCCTGCAGACATTGTTGAAGAAATTTTAAGGATAGATGGATTGGATAATATAGATATTCCAACAACCATTTCCATTTCCCCTTCGGTTGATGAAAATTTTTTACAGGAAGCGCTTAAAGAAAAAATATCATCTGTATTAACCGGGATGGGTTTCACAGAAATACTAACCAATTCTATTACCAATTCAAATTATTTTACTGAAGAACAACTGCATAGGAGTGTAAAACTTTTAAACAATCTTAGTAGCGAATTAAATATTCTGCGACCTTTCATGTTACCTACTGCCCTTGAAGTAGTGGCATTTAACCAAAACAGGAAGAACCAGGACCTGAAAATGTTTGAATTTGGTAAGACTTATATTAAACAGGAAGAAACATCTTTCAGTGAAGAAAATCATCTTTGCTTTTATATTTCGGGTTCAAAACATGATCAACACTGGAAACAAAAAGCAGGGGCAATAGATTTATATTACATAAAAGGCGTTGTGGAAGCTTTATTAGATAACCTGCAGGTAAATGCTTCATCGGCAGAAGGTGAATTTGATATGCTTGACCAGGTGGTGGAATGGAAACTTAGAAATAAAACAATCGCTGTGGCGGGTGTTGTAAGTAATGCACTTGCAGCCAAATTTGATGTAAAACAAACGGTATATTTTGCTGATCTTAAATGGGACCTGATCATTCAATCAGTAAACACAGGTATAAAATATAAAGAAGTACCACGATTCCCTGCAGTTGAAAGAGACCTTGCTATGGTAGTTAACATGAATATGAAATACGATCAGATCAAAACCAGGATAACTGATCTGAAGCTGAAACAATTAAAGAACATGAGGCTTTTTGATGTATTTCAAAATGAAAAGATTGGAGCTGCCAAAAAATCGGTAGCTATAAATTTTACATTTTTAGATGAGGAAAAAACGCTTACTGACAAAGAAATCGATACCTTAATGAATAAGATCATGACTTCACTTGAAAAAGATCTTGGTGCTGAAATAAGAAAACAATGAGTTTAGATAATCAATTCAATATTATATACGAAAAGCTGCAGCAGCTTTTAAAACAGCATCATAAACTAAAAAGGGAAAATGAGCAGCTAAAGAAGGATCTCCAGGAACAGAAGGATTCAGAAATGCAGGCGCAGCAAAAGATGGAGTACCTGCAACAGCAAATCAGTATTTTAAAACTTGCAGGCGGCGATATGAATGAAGCTGACAAAAAAGAATTTGAAAAAAAGATCAATAATTACATCAAGGAAATTGATAAGTGCATTGCATTTTTAAGCCAGTAGATTTAGGAACAATAGAATATTATGAGCGAAGAATTAATACCATTAAACCTTTTGATTGCTGATAGAAATTACCGGGTTAGAATAAACCCCAAAGATGAAGAGGTTGTAAGAAAAACGGTTAAAACAATTAATGACAAACTGGTGGAATTTAAAACTCAGTTTGCCGGTAAAGATCTGCAGGATTACATAGCCATGGTATTGGTGTGGTTTGCCACAGAACAAAATGCTTCCATCTCCAACCAGGTAAACCTCGATCATATTGGTAACCGTTTACAAGCTCTCGAAAATTTAATTGACACCAGTTTAGAGAAATCTTCTGACGTTGTATAAGCAGCTTTTGCTTCGCTTGCAGAACAAATACCATCCATTTAGTATCTTCGCCCCTACCACTTAAAACAGGTATGGGAATTATTTTAAGATATATTAACCACCAAAATTTTAAACAATTAATCAATGGACCCCAATATAATTTCAATCATCATAGCTATAGCCGCCTTTCTAGGAGGCATTATAGCGGGTAAATTCATCTTTTCAAAAGACACAAAAAAGAAAGTTGAAGAAGCAGAATCTCATGCTCAAAATTTAATTAAAGAAGCAGAGTTAAGAGCGGAAACAATCCGTAAAGAAAAAGAAGTTCAGGCTAAAGAAAGATTTATTCAGCTAAAATCTGATCATGACAGGGAAGCGCTGGAAAGAAATAGAAAGATTGGTGATAGTGAAAACAGGATAAAGCAAAAAGAACAAACCATTAACCAAAAGACTGAGCAACTGGAAAGGCAGATCAAAGAAAATGAAGCCATAAAACAAAACCTGAACCGCCAGCTTGATGTAGTACAGACCAAGCAAAAAGAACTGGAAAAGCACCAGGAAGAGCATAGTCGCAGGCTGGAAAAAATTGCCAACCTCACAGCCGAAGAAGCCAAAGCACAATTAATAGAAAGTTTAAAGCAGGAAGCACATTCCCAGGCACTGGGGCTGCAGCAGGACATTATAGATGATGCCAAGCAAAAAGCCAATAAGGAAGCCCGAAAAATTATCATCCAAAGCATTCAGCGAAATGCTTCAGAACAGGCAATTGAAAATGCTATTACTGTTTTCAACCTGGAAAGCGATGAAATTAAAGGTCAGATTATTGGAAGAGAAGGCAGAAATATACGTGCTATTGAAGCTGCAACAGGTGTTGATCTGATAGTAGATGATACGCCGGAAGCCATTGTACTTTCCTGTTTTGATCCAATACGAAGAGAAATAGCCAGGTTAAGCCTTCAAAGACTGGTATCTGACGGACGTATACATCCGGCACGGATTGAAGAAGTGGTAGAAAAAACCAAACGCCAGCTTGAAGAACAGGTGATGGAAATAGGTGAAAGAACGGTAATTGAACTAGGTATTCATGGCTTACATAAAGACCTGGTGCGTATTGTAGGCAGAATGAGATTCCGTTCTTCTTATGGTCAAAATTTACTAATGCACAGTCGTGAAGTGGCAAATCTTTGCGGCATTATGGCTGCAGAATTAGGATTAAATCCCAAATTGGCTAAGCGGGCAGGTTTATTACATGATATTGGTAAAGTACCTGATGAAGAAACCGAGTTAAGCCACGCTTTATTAGGTGCCAAGTTAGCAGAAAAATATGGTGAAAATCCTGCTGTTATTAATGCTATTGGTGCACACCACGATGAAATGGAAATGCAATACGTTATATCTCCCATTGTTCAGGCTTGCGATGCTATAAGTGGTGCCCGCCCCGGTGCAAGAAGAGAAATAATGCAGCAGTACCTTCAACGTATAAAAGAGCTGGAAAACCTGGCCTTAAAATATAATGGTGTTGAAAAGGCATACGCTATTCAGGCAGGCAGGGAGTTAAGGGTAATTGTGGAAGCTGATAAAGTAACGGATTTAGATAGTGACAGGCTTTCTTTTGAAATTGCTCAAAAAATACAAACAGAAATGACTTATCCCGGACAAATTAAAGTAACGGTGATTAGGGAAAAAAGAGCTGTAAATGTAGCCCGGTAGGGCATTTAAGGGGATGGATAAATTAGGGTGCCGGCTTCCGTTCCCTGGTTGAACTTTACTTGCGACGCCCCGTTCAACTGTTTAATTACTATGTAACAAGAAGGATCATTTCCTTATTAATCATACAGTAGCAGAGTATAAATTTTTTTTTCAAATATTCATTTTGTAAGGCTGCATCCATTGCCCTTACAATATCCCATGCAGGCTACCTCCTTTTTCAAATATTCGATCAACCCGCTTTTCCACTGCCGGGCCTTTTATAAGTGGTGGCGCATGGTGCGGCTTTACCCTGGCATCTATTACCAATGGACCTTTGCACCCCCAGTGTTTAAATTCTGTAAAGGCCCCCACTCCATGAATATCATGTGAGGGATTGCAGCGGGTAAATGTCACCCACAAAAAGTTATTTAAAGTCTGGCTTATAAATGAACTATCATCACATAGTACAATAATAGGCACCGTCCCCAGTTCAGCTATTTTTCCTCTCAGCTGATCATCCAGTGCTTCTAGTTCATTTTGTACGTAATCATATGTGGTAAAAGGTCTTGCCTGTAAAGCCACCACCCCCGGAATACAAAGTTGCGGGTTAAAGAACTGCTGTAATTCACTAAAAGCCTGCGGCACTGTGGTGCATAATTCACGCACCTTTTCACCATAAGCGGCAAAAACTACTTTGCTGCCGCTGTTCAAACTTTTTCCGGAATAATCCAGGGTGTCAATAGTAGTATTGGTGTAGAAATGAATGTCACGATCCGTATGTAACCGTTCCAGCACGTATTGAAAAAAAGGCTGTATGTGATGAGCCGAAACTGCCTGCTGATCATCTGCCGTGATGAATAAGAATTTAGCCAGGCTTAGTTGTCCTGTACCTAATATATGATTCGCAATCGTTAAAAGCTCAGCCGGCTGTTTGGCGGGCATATAAGGAGTATATCTTTCACTACCCACAGCAAGCAACAACGGGTGTACACCGGCAGCATCTACAGCATTCACTTCTTTCAATCCAGGTATTTCATCTTTTAAAGCGTTGCCGGTTATTTCATGAATCAAGGCTCCAAATGAAGTGTCTTCCTGTGGCGGACGACCCACCACTGTAAAAGGCCAAATCGCATTCTCCCGTGCATAAACTTTATGCACCTTCATCAGCGGGAAGGGATGGGTAAGACTGTAATATCCCAGGTGATCGCCAAAAGGTCCTTCTGGTTTATTTTCTCCGGGATGTACCACACCGGTAATTACAAAATCAGCATCAGTACTCAGGCAAAAACCATCTTCATACACATATCTAAAACGGCGTCCCCCCAACAAACCGGCAAAGGTCATTTCGCTGATGCCTTCCGGCAAAGGCATGACGGCTGCAAGCGTGTGCGAAGGCGGACCACCCACAAAACAACTCACTTTTAAAGCTTGCCCAAGTTTAGTAGCCTTGGTTTGGTGTACTCCAATCCCACGATGCAACTGATAGTGCAATCCAATTTCTTTGTCTGTTTCATACTCATTTCCGTTAAGCTGAATACGGTACATACCCAGGTTGGCTTTCATGATACCCGGCTTCTCTACATCTTCAGTATATACCTGCGGCAGAGTAACAAATGCACCCCCATCATTGGGCCAGTGCTTTATGAGGGGCAGGTCCGAAATTCGGATTTGCTGGTGCAGAATGGGTTTACCGGATGGGTTTTTTAATGGCAATGCTTTCAAAGCAGCCAAACCCAGTGAAAAATTTTTGAAAGGTTGTTTTAAAGCTTTAACAGGGTCACTCCGATGTTCCAGCAGCCGCTGTATCTTTTCAAGCGTGTCGCGAAAGAGGAATTTGCTACGCTCCAGTGTTCCAAAAATATTGGATGCAGCACGAAACCGGGAGCCTTTTACCTGCTCAAATAAAAGAGCCGGTCCTCCTGCTTCGTAAACACGCAGGTGAATGGCTGCCATTTCCAGGTGAGGGTCTACTTCTTCTTTTATGCGTACCAGGTGCCGGTGCTTCTCCAGGTCAATCAAACATTCCTCCATAGAACGATAGCCCATAGCCAAACAAATTTGTAATTAGTGGAAAAGTATAAAAATACAGCATAAGAATATTGTCTGCCTTTTATTGCTTTGTAATGGTGATGCTGGAGGTATATAAATCAAAGTCTCTTTAACAATTGAAACAGTATTTGTCTCTTACTTTCAGAAGAATATAAATTTTAAAATTACTTTCTAAGACCATAATGCCATGTTGTGCAAACTCCTATTTTTCCATTTGGGATTTCAGGTCCATTCTTTGGTGGAGTATTCTAATAATCTCGATGTCGCCTGATTGATTAATTCTATAGAAGACAATGTGTTTACCCACACGAAGTCCTAAAACAGCATTGTCAATTTCATGATAGTTATTTCCAAGCTCTGGATTTTTACAAATCTCTTGAAAAGACCTGATCAAAAGTTCATAGTACCTATCAGCCTGGCTTTCTGACCAAACCTCATAAGTATACTCCCAAATTTGGGAAAGGTCTTCGACTGCCTTGTTGGTTAGGAAATACTTAACCATTTCTTTTTTTACCAGCTTTTATTATTTCCAAATGTTTCTTAGGATTAAATCTTTTTGAAATGCCACTGTCTATTCCGTCCTGAATTGCGTTTTTCAAAGCTGCAATTCTGTTTTCATCTTCTTCCAGGAGCCTCAAGCCGGCACGAATAACTTCACTAGCGTTCTTGTACCTGCCCTCAGCAATTCTGTTTTGGACAAAACCCTCGAAATAGTCACCCAGCGAAACAGATGTATTTCGTCCCATAATCTAAAATTTTTGTATAAAGTTACCAAAAATTGGTAATTACTGAAAGTGTCTCTTGAACTTTAGTCAGAGCAGGATTTCGCACAAAGACAGTTGATCAACAAAGGGTGATCATTTTAACTCTTAGTTCAATCGAGAAGGGCATGCAGTGTTATACAGATGATTTGTAAGGCGATAAAAACTTGAATGGAAAAGTCTTTGAATGGAAAATTGTAAGAAAAACTGAAAAAGTTGTTTTTCAAATCACATTATCATAACAGCTTTGCAGTTCCTGTACTTTAAAAGTTTTTAGATAAAATCTGCCTGTAGCATCTAAGTGAAGGGTGTCAGTTAATGGTAGTCCATATTTGTCCAAAATGTGATTTTCAAATATTTTTCAGTGGAGTTGTAATTATTTCTTTGATGATAAAAGGCACAGCTTTAATTTTTTCTTGATATAATTTTACCCCTGGGAATTAGGCAAACCAGCACCTTTAAACTGCAATAATTTCATAAAATAGTAGTTTAATCTATACCAACCCCATTTCGCAAACTAAAAATCCATTTTTTCTCCTACCTTTGCCGTCCTAAAATTTCATGTTATGAACCCCGCTGTACAATACGTTCACGAGCAGCTAACTCCTAAAAAAGAATTTCCAAAGTTTAAAGCCGGTGATAATATCACTGTTAATTATAAAATTATAGAAGGTAGTAAAGAGCGTATTCAGTCTTTTAAAGGAGATGTGATCAAGGCACAAGGTGAAGGTTCTACTGCCACTTTTACTGTTCGTAAAATCTCGGACGGTATAGGTGTAGAAAGATTATTTCCTTTTTATTCTCCTAATATTGATTCTATTGTTTTAAATAAATCAGGTAGAGTACGTCGAGCTAAAATTTTCTACCAGCGTGAGCGTAGTGGTAAGAGTGCAAGGATCCAGGAAAAGAAAAGAGCTACACACCTGGAGAAGGCATAAGCTAGTTATATTATTAAAAAGCGGGAGAAATCACTTCCGCTTTTTTTTATTGTTAAGCTTGTTTTCTAATACCTTTGTATTATTCATCAATCAATTAAATTCATTTTATGAGCCTAGGCTGGAATGAGATTCTATTAATCCTTGTACTTGTACTCCTTTTATTTGGAGGTAAAAAAATTCCTGAACTTATGAGGGGTTTAGGCAAGGGTGTAAGAGAATTCAATGATGCTAAGAATACAATACGCAGGGAAGTAGAAGAAGGCATTTCTGAAAAGGAAGGCCAAAAAACGACAAGCTCTACTACTACTCCGTAATAGTATGCTGCCTCTCCTTGTTAACACCTTGATCATTAATATTTTAGACAGTTTATATCATGCTTTTGCAAGATTATTCAGCTGTCTTTTTTCATATAATCCTAACAGTTTTTGATGCTTTAGCACCACATTTAGTGGTATCTTCGCCACGCTTTTAGCAGTAACTGAACTAACAATAAAGTTGCGATTGATTTCCGTGTGATTTGGCTCACTATCTAAAAATAGTTAATGAAAAAACTTTTATTGTTGACTTCCCTTCCCGTAACAGCGTTCTTATCTTCTTTTGCAGGTAAAACACAAGGACATGGAGATGTAATGTATACCATTAAAGACTCCATTATTCATGAGGAAGTGTTGTTAGCGAATCCTAAAACTGCCTTCAAAGATCTTTTCGAAACTTCTTCTTCTGAATCCTATGATGTAAAGTTGAATCCACAAGCAGTTTCATTTGTACAAAGCTATATGGTATCAAACAGTAAGAAACTGAATGATATGAAGAGATGGGGTAAGCGTCATTTTGATATGATGGATAATGTTCTCAATAGATATGGCATCCCTTCTGAATTAAAATACCTGGCTGTTATTGAATCAGATCTTAAAACACATGCTGTATCATGGGCAGGTGCTGTTGGTCCCTGGCAATTTATGCCTGCTACCGCACGCTTAATGGGATTGTCTGTAAATGGTAAAGTTGACGAGCGTAAAGATTTTACTAAAAGCACACATGCTGCTGCACGTTACTTAAACAACTTATACAAATTATACAATGACTGGCTTTTAGTTATTGCAGCTTATAATGGTGGACCGGGTAATGTAAATGCTGCCATTAAAAAAAGTGGTAGCCGCAACTTTTGGAAACTACAAAATCATCTTCCTGCAGAATCGCGTAAGCATGTAAAGAAATTTATTGCTACTCATTATATAATGGAAGGAGATGGAAGTTTAGCAACGCTTACCAGGCAGGAAACTGATGCATTAAAAATGGAACCTAAGTCTGTTGCTGATGTTGCCACTTCTACACCTGATACTGAAGTAACTCATATTACAGGAAAATATAATTCTCATGTAATGGCTCAAACCTTACAAATGGATTTAAATGAATTTAACAGGTTAAACCCGGGTTTTGATAAACACATGTCATCTTCAGGATCTTATAATCTAAGATTACCCACAGAAAAAGTTTTAATGTTTCAGGCCTCTAAACCACAAATTTTAGAGAAGTCAGTGAAATTAATGTTAGCCAAAAACGGACGATAAATTAATTTATATTACAAAAAAGTGTTGATCTTATCCGGTCAGCACTTTTTTTATGGCTTCACCTTTCAGCTTACATTCCTCCCACTCTTTTTCTGGATTGCTATAAATAGTAATACCGGAACCTACCTGGTAAGATAAATATTGCGACTTAGCGTTGTACATAATACTACGTATCACAACATTAAAATCAAAATCTCCATTTGGTGCAATGTATCCTACAGCCCCTGAAAAAATCCCTCTTAAACTTTTTTCATATTGCTCAATCAGCTGCATAACTCTTTTTTTGGGTGCGCCCGTCATAGAACCCATAGGAAATGTAGCCCTGATAATTTCTTCAAAAGACACTCCTTTATTTAATTTGCCTTTGATGGTTGAAATCATTTGATGAACCTGCGGAAATGTATAAATTCCAAATAATTCTTCAACTACCACACTGCCTTCTTCACAAACTTTAGAAAGATCATTTCTTACAAGGTCAACTACCATCACATTTTCAGCCCTTTCTTTTTCATTTTTATAAAGCTCCTGTTTTATGATTTCATCTTCAGCAGCACCGGAGCCTCTTTTAGCTGTACCCTTCATAGGTTGAGAAATAATAAATTCATCATTTTTTTGAATGAATCTTTCAGGGCTTGCACAAATGAGATAAGAGCCTTCAGTTTTGTACAAAGCAGAGAAAGGATTAGGCGACAGATCGATCAGCCGTGAATAAACAGAAACAGGATCAATTGAAACATTTTCTGCAAAGAACTCATGGCAAAAATTTATTTCATAACAATCACCTAATTGTATATGGTGTTTCAAATTTTTTATAGCAGATATATATTCTTCTTTTGATAGTTTATTTTGAATATTGATTTTTTTAGAAGTGAGTGGACCGGCAGGATCTTGATTTATAATTTCATCATATATACGCCCCGGTTCAGGTGCTTGAATAGTTAACTGCCCGTTCTGCACAAAAAGAAGTACCTGCGGTTTGAAAAAAAAGAATTCCTGAAAACCTAATTTATTTTCTTTACCGGATTTTATGTCCACGAACTGATCACCTAACTCATATGAAAGATGTCCAAAGCTCCAGTTGCCTTCTTCGATAAATCTGTCAATTAAATTAAAATCAATTTTTGAAGAACTTGATGATGCACCGGCAGCAACTAAACATTCAAATTGGTGAGGCTGTACCTGGTATTGTTGATTATCTAAAAAACAAAAGATGTTGAACTGTTTTAACCAGCTCAACATCTTTTGTTTTAATAATATCGTATCGGTAATGGAAAAATGCGTATTCAATCAATTATTTAAAAATCTTCATCGTCATCATCTTCAAACCCGCCATCATTGAAGAGATCTTTAAATTCTTCGTCATCAACTTTAAAATCTTCTTCTTCCTCGCCCTTTTTGGCAGCTCCCTTTTTTGATTTTGGAATATCAAACTCTTCAAAATCCGGATCCCACTCATCTGTTTCCTCTACGTCTGACTCTTCATCCAAATCATCTTCGTCATCGTCATCCACAACTTTTTTGGAAGCAGCTTTTCCACGCTTTGGTTTTTCTTCCAAATCCAGTTCATCTTCATCATCGTCTTCATCAATATCTACTTTCTTTTTAGAAGCAGCTTTCTTTGCCATTGCAACTACATTTTCTTTTGTAGTAATCGGTGGTTTTTCTATTTCTAATAATACAGACATATAGTTTTTATTACCGGTGTAAAATTTAGGCGAAGATTTCAATTAGCCAAATTTTAGGAAAAATTTTTTTTATATGCCAAATCTTTAGAAGGTAAATTAATTTTTTATTATCTGATCTCTGCCCGGTCCATTAGAAATGTACTGGACCGGTGTATTTAAAAATTTTTCAATAAACTGTACATATTCCTTCATCTCTCCCGGTAGATCATCTTTATCTTTTACAGCGGAGATGTCTTTTTCCCAGCCTTTAAAATTTTTATAGACAGTATCTATTTTCAGCTTATCCATTTGAAAAGGTACTTCTGTTATTTCTTTTTCATCAATTTTATATGCGGTGCAAACCTGCAATGTTTTAAAAGAGTCTAAAACATCGGCTTTGGTCATAATTATAGATGTCACTCCATTGATCATGCATGCAAATTTCAAAGCTATAAGATCAATCCAACCACACCTGCGTGGCCGTCCGGTAGTAGCTCCAAATTCAGAACCGAGTTTTCTTAATTCCTCTCCGGTTTCATCGTGCAATTCTGTAGGGAATGGTCCACTGCCTACACGAGTACAATATGCTTTGGAT
>JACDAZ010000003.1 GCA_013695175.1 Flavisolibacter sp.
AACGGATCCTGTGCAAATAAAAAAAGACCTGGAGTATTATGAAACCCGTGTACCCGATGAAGGAACACCGGCTATGACACAGGGCATATTTGCTTTACTATATGCACGTTTGGGAAATGCAGATAAGGCCTACCATTGGTTTAAGGATGCTTATGTTCCCAACCTTAATCCTCCCTTCAGGGTTATTGCTGAAACTAAAGGTGGAACCAATCCCTATTTTGCAACCGGGGCAGGGGGTATATTACAGGCAGTTATTATGGGTTTTGGTGGATTAGACATAACGAATGAAGGTTTAAAACAGGTAAAATCAGTTTTACCTAAACATTGGCGCAGTTTAACTATTACCGGGGTGGGACCACAGAAAAAGACTTTTACAGTAAAATAAAAGGGCTTAACTTTCTGCTGCTTAATTGTGAAAAAAACTGCTTCCATATTACTCCTCCTTATTCTGATCTTCAACATCTATGGCTATAGGCTTGTATTCAACTGGATACAGGATCGTGAAGAATATGCATTTACAGATCAGATTATTAGCAATAATTTTAATGAAGAAGAATTAATTTCTATTAAGATAGCTGCAGAACTGCCTCCTTATACAACAGAATCTAATGATTATGAATGGAAAGATGGAGAACTGGCTGTTAATGGAAATATTTACAAGTATGTAAAAAGAAAGATCCTTAAAGATTCTATCGAATTTTTATGTTTACCTCACGAGGGTAAGATGAAAGTTGAAAATGCCAGGGAAGAATTTTTCAAACTTTGCAATGACTTGCAAACATCAAATCAAAAACAGGCACCGGTAAATAAAGTTGTAAAACCATTTGTTTTCGAAGGCATACCACAATTGCAAACTGTCAATTTTAATCTTCAGATAACAGAGAACAAAAAACATCACCTTTCTTTTATTTCAGAATTAAGTCAAATCTGCCTTTCTACACCGGGGCAACCTCCTGAAGCAGTATAAGTTTTGATGTTTAATTAAATTCCTCACCATCTTATTTATAAAATGAGAATATTTTTTTATCTAGCTATACTTGTAGCTGTAGTAAGCAGTTGCAAACAAAAAGATTATACACAATACACTGCTGATCCAATATTATTCTGCAAAACAGTTAAGAAGCTGAATGATGTTGTGCTTTATAATAATTTCCCTCCCATGATTGCATCACGCAATTATGTGTATGCAAGCATTGCAGCTTATGAATGTATTGCAGCAGGTGATTCCAATTACGTTTCACTTTCAGGTCAAATTAAGCACTTACCCCAAATGCCACAGGTACCTGCTGAACAAATAATTGATCACAGGCTGGCAGCGCTTTTATCATTTGTAAAAGTGGGTAATGCTGTTACTTTTCCTGAAGGAGTATTAATGGAATATTATGATGAACTAAAGAAAGAAGCCAGAAAAGCAGGAATGCCTTCTTCTGTTTTAAAAAATACCGTCTCTTATTCCGACCAGGTTTCAGATGCTATTATTGAATGGAGTAAAAAAGATAATTATGCGCAAACACGCAGCTCTGAAAAGTTTACTGTAACAATGGAAGAAGGAAGATGGGTTCCAACACCACCTGCCTATTCACAAGGTTTAGAGCCATCCTGGTGTGAAGTAAGACCTATTCTGTTAGATTCTGCAGATCAGTTTTCACCACCACCGGCACCAAGGTTTAATATAAAAGATACCAATTCTGTTTATTATAAAGAATTAATGGAAGTAAAAACGATGGTTGAAAATCTAACTGAGGAACAAAAGCATATTGCAGATTTTTTTGATGATAATCCTTTCAATCTGCATGTAACAGGGCACGTAATGTATGCTACTAAAAAATTTTCTCCACCGGGTCATTGGATGAATATAGTTGGTATTGCTGCTGAAAAAGCAGGCTCTGATTTTGAAACTACAGTTGCAGCCTATACAGCTACCGCTATTGCATTGTATGATGGATTTATTGCCTGCTGGAAGAGTAAGTACAAGGAAAACTCTGTAAGACCTGAAACGGTAATTAATAAATACTTTGACCAGGAGTGGAGACCTTATATTCAAACACCTCCTTTCCCTTCCTATGTAAGCGGGCATTCTGTTATTTCCGCAGCATCGGCAGAGGTGATGTCATCTTTTTTCGGGGATAATTTTTCTTATACAGATACATCCGAATTAGAGTTTGGAATTCCCAACAGGTCCTTTACATCATTTCGGGAAGCAGCACTTGAAGCCAATTGGTCCCGTTTATACGGAGGTATTCATTTTCGTGCAGACCTTGAAGAAGGCAATAAAGTAGGAACTAAGCTGGGAGAATATATTGCAGGTCGATTAATTTTTGACAAACGAAACGACAAATTAGCAATCAACCAAAAACAACAAAAATGAAATTTTTAATAATCACAATTTGTTTTATTGTCTTGCACATTCAAGGCAATACACAAGGTTGTGTAGCAATACGCAGCAATGGGGGCAGTTGCTCCCTTTTAGCATCTAATTCTGAACATGCAACTACTCATAAATGGATGCTTGGTATTAACAACAGGTATTTTAAATCTTACAAACATTTTGTAGGTAATGAAGAACAAAAGGAAAGAGTAGAAAGAGGAACAGAAGTAATTAATAAAACATTCTCAACTGAGTTTGCCATTACAAACCAAATCAATAGCAGGTGGTCTGTTTCTGCATTTGTTCCTGTAAATAATAACTACCGCTCTTCTATGTATGAGCATTATGGAAATGCAAGTACAAGTCCAAATTCACGCAGGGTTACACGTTCATTTGGGTTAGGTGATATTCGTTTGGCAGCTAATCGCTGGATGTTGATGCTGGCATGTGATATCAATAGCATAAGATTAAACGATATCAATACCTCCAGGATTTTAGATCAGCTCCTTTTGGTGCTCTTGTTTTTATTTCTTCTGCCCATTTTTTGATAAACATTTGATTATA
>JACDAZ010000009.1 GCA_013695175.1 Flavisolibacter sp.
TTCATTTAAAATTAGTTGAGGTTAAAAAAAGAAAGCCGCTTTCACGGCTTTTCTCTTTATTGAGGTTTAAATATTTTTTCATCCACCGGTTTATTCACTTCCACCTTAGTAATAACCATTTCACCAAATGGCAATCCAATACTCATGGGAAGAACAATTCCTTCATCTAATTTTTTATAGTTACTTAAATTGGTAGTAACCTCCATCTCCTGTCCATTTGCTTTTTGCTTGGTTATAGAACGTAAAATATAATAACTATCCGGATCAATAAACACAGTTTCAATTTTACCACTTTTATGTGTTACCCTCAGTTTAAATGCTTCAGTTCCTTCTACGTCATCTTTTCCTAAATATTCAACAGTATGTCCTTTTTCTTTATAATCAACAAATACACCTTGTGCGTCCAGTTGATCTGCTCGCAGTTTGATATCTTCAGCTGTTACAGCCTCCGGTTTAGATTGTCCCTGGAAAGGCATATAGTTCCAGCCTGCAGTTGGTGTCATGATCTGGTATCCCGACATTCCCATTACAGAAATATCCTGGCGCATGCCTTTGCCATTTAAAATTGTAAGTTTAACATCTACATCTGCACCCTGAACTTTTAGATTTCCAGAAGTAATGACAGAATTAATCTTCTTCCAATTTTCCTTACCCCCAATTGCTGTAAGATGTTTATCAATAATTTCATCTGCAGATTGAGCAAATGCACTAAGCGTACTGGCTAAAGCAAAAATGCCTAAAAGGCATAACTTGTAAATTTTCATTTTTGTTTTTTTTGAATTATGTGGAAAAGGAATATATGAATCGAAATAAGGTTTCTTTCAGCAAAATAATGGTTTTATTTAATCTGATAAAAAAAGCATTTTACGAAAATGGATTTGCCCGGTACAAATGGCAGTGATTAATTTGTTTTTGAACCAAATCATGCTTGTATTTTAGCAATATTTATGACAACTATAACAGGGAAATTGGTTGATATTTTTCAAAAACGTGTTTATAATGCACAAATAACTATTATAAATCGGTCCATTTTCAACATTATAGAATTAGATACTTCAGAAAAAGTAGAAGCCGGATTTATTCTTCCAGGTTTTATTGATGCCCATGTTCATATTGAAAGCTCTATGCTGGTACCTTCTGAATTTGCCAGGCTGGCTGTTGTTCATGGTACGGTAGGCACAGTAAGTGATCCGCATGAAATAGCCAATGTATGCGGTATGCAAGGTGTGGAGTTTATGATAGAAGATGGAAAGACTGTTCCTTTCAAATTTAATTTTGGCGCACCTAGTTGTGTGCCGGCAACCCATTTTGAAACGGCAGGTGCTTTACTGGATAGTAAAGCTGTTGAGGAACTTTTAAAACGTGATGAGATAAAATACCTGAGTGAAATGATGAATTTTCCGGGTGTTCTACATGGTGAAAAGGAAGTTTTCAAAAAAATTGCAGCTGCTCTTAAATTAAATAAACCTGTTGATGGGCATGCACCCGGTTTAAGAGGAGAAGATGCAAAAAAATATATAAATGCTGGTATATCCACCGATCATGAATGTTTTACAAAAGAAGAAGCCTTAGATAAACTTCAGCATGGAATGAAAATAATCATCCGTGAAGGAAGCGCTGCAAAAAATTTTGATGCATTGATTGAATTATTAAACGATCATCCGGAACACATCATGTTCTGCAGTGATGATAAACACCCGGACAGTTTAGTAGAGGGACACATAAATAATTTATGTGCCCGTGCTTTAGCAAAAGGAATAGATGTATATAAAATACTAAGAGCTGCATGTATTAATCCCGTACTTCATTATAAGCTTGATATTGGTTTGTTAAGAGAAGGTGATGCTGCTGATTTTATTATTGTAAAAGACCTGGAGCAATTTAATGTTGAAAAAACTTTCATAAATGGAGAATTGGTTGCAGAAAATGGAAAGACCTTAATTAAAAAACCGGGTATAACAACTCAAGGTGTAAATAATTTCAATTGCTTATTGAAAGAACCTGATGATTTTGTTTTTTTATTGAATGAGGCACAACTCACAAATGAAAATACCATTCCTGTTATTCTTGCTGAAGATGGTCAGTTAATAACAAAAAAAATATTCGTTTCACCAAGGGTTGAAGGTGATAAAAATGTACCTGATATAGAAAATGATATTTTAAAAATTGTAGTGATAAACAGGTATCATGATGCACCTGTTGCAAAAGCTTTTATTAAAAAATTTGGTTTACGTAAAGGTGCTATTGCATCTTCGGTTGCACATGACAGCCATAATATTGTTGCTG
>JACDAZ010000039.1 GCA_013695175.1 Flavisolibacter sp.
TTCTCAGATCTAGTGAAACAATATTTTCAGCTTTTTTGTCTTGTACAGCTTTTATTATGCTTTTATAAATTTTCGAATTGCGGTTCAACCTGCTAAATCCTTTCTTCCTGTTAGTCAATACTTCTAATTGTTCCAAATACTATTTTGTTTTTTTATTTAAAAATTTGCGCAGCCTGTGAAGACTACAGTAGCAGTAGAATGATAGCTTTGTTCAAAAATACAACAAATTGCCACCTGTTAACCATGCTATCGGCACACCATTTATTGAACTGCAACAGATTGAAAGTACCAACAACTATGCCACCGCATTGGTACATGAAGGTATGGCACATCATGGTATTTCAATATTTGCACATCATCAAACTAAAGGAAAAGGTCAACGCAATAAAAGCTGGCTTGCAGCACCAGGGGAGAATATTACAACAAGTATTATTATTGAACCTGCAACATTAACAATATCAAAGGCATTTGGGTTAAGTAAAGCTATTGCAATTGCATGTCATCAATTTATACAATCATATGCCGGTGATGAAGCTAAAATAAAATGGCCTAATGATGTTTATTGGCGTGACAGAAAGGCAGGAGGAATTTTAATTGAAAATATTATTTCCGGAACACAATGGAAGTTTGCTATTGCAGGGATTGGCATAAATATCAATCAAATATATTTTCCTGAATTAGCCCATGCAGTATCACTTAAGCAAATCACCGGTAAATCATATGATATAATTAATCTTGTTAAAGAATTATATATGCACATTGAAAGTAGCCTTGAGTTATTAAAAAAAGATTCTGCTGCAGTAGATGAAGCTTATCATAATCAGTTATATAAATTAAATGAAACGGTGAAACTGAAGAAAAATAATCGTGTTTTTGAAACAACTATAATAGGAGTTTCTCCAATGGGGCAATTACAAACAAAACAGTCTGTTGATGAAGCGTTTGATGTAGGAGAAGTAGAATGGGTTATTTAATCATTTCAATATTTCTTCTGTATGAAGTTTTGTTTTTGGTCGTAAAAAAATCTTTTCAATAATCCCCTTTTCATTCATGATAAATGTAGTCCTATGAAGTCCCATAAACTTTCTCCCATACAAATTCTTCTCACCCCAAACACCATATATTTTACTAATTTTTTGTTGCGGATCAGCAATAAGCGGGAAGGGTAAATTAAATTTTAAACTGAATTTTTTATGGCTCTCTACGTCATCAGGACTAACTCCAATAATTCGATAACCTTGCTTTTGCAGCAATTGATAGTTGTCTCTTAAATTACAGGATTGCGTAGTGCAGGCCGGTGTATCATCTGCAGGATAGAAATATAGTACAACCTTATTGCCTTTATAATCACTTAGTGAAACTTCATTACCATCCTGATCTTTTCCTGAAAAAGCAGGTGCTTTATCTCCAGCATTTAAATGAGTAGCCATTACAAAATATTATTGCTTTTGGTTTAATTGCCTATTGCTAATTTATAACACTAGTTCCTCCTGATGTTCCATTTTTTTTCAGTTACATTACCTGCTTCATCTTCTATACTCACTTTTAATTCATGATTGCCAGGTGGAAAATGTTCATCTACAGTATAGATCCAAGTTCTTCCTTTATCATTGGTAAACCTCAACCATTTTCCGTTTAGTTCTGCTCTAAAATTTTTAAGCGTATTAAAATTATCTTTTGGGGAAAATACTATCCTGCTATTGGTAGATACTAGGGGTGGCGGATTGTTAATTGTAGGCGGTTGATCATCAATAAAGGCCTGGTAAGATCCAAATTGCCTGAACGTAGCACTTACAAAATCATTTTGCCATTTTGCTTTTTTCAATTCAGTTCTTGTTCCGGCTACTGATTTAATAATAACCTTATCTCTTTTATCGCTGCTTACAGATGTAGTTGGTTTTATTCTTACAGTTACTGCATCGTGGGCCGGTATAGCAGCACCTGCAAAATTATGTACAGGTGATATGGCATTTGCAGTTGCAGAATTTGTTGCTGAATACGTTACATGTACTGTGTCATATACTGTACTTTCAGTTGTGGAAGCTTCAAAATGATCTGATTCAAATACATTTACCTGGTTAGGAATTAATTTTTGAACAGGTTCTTTATATGTTGATGGTTTTAATGAATGATCTAACTGCAGACTAAATTTTATAGTGGCAAGATTTTGAGCTGCATCTCTCACTTCAATTCTTATAGCTCTTATAGAATTATTATTTAAATAAACTGCTCCATCCGATGTTGTTCTTGTATACACTTTACTTTTATCACCTGGCATACGGCTTACATGTTGTACATAAGCACCACCACTTGCTTTAAACCTATAATCAATTTGTGCATTTAAATAACGGGTATCGTTATAACTGATATCATCTAACACAAATTCAGATTCTAATTCATCATCCATATAAATCCGTGCACTGTAAATACCATTAGGATTGGTAGAGCCGGTAAAAAAATCAACTGCACCAATTGCAAAACTTATTTTATCCGTTCCCACTTTAATTAGATTTGATTGAAGCGGAGTATAATTATTACCACTCCTTTTTAATTGCAAAAGTTGTGGAGATTGTATATAAACACTCCTGTTTCTATCATACATGGCTAACCTGGCAATTACCGGGGCTACATTATCTGCAATAGAAAATCCAAACAACAATGGGTTTACAACATTCTCTGTTTTTGTATCTCTTATTTCAAAATGCACATGGGGCCCCGCCGACCCACCGGTGTTACCACTATAAGCGATGAATTCTCCTTTTTTAACAGGAAATAAATGAGAAGGAACTGTAAGATCTACTGCCCATGATTCTTTTTTATATTGTTGTTCTTTCAACCATTTTTCTAAATCAGGTTTAAAATTATTCAGGTGAGCATACAAAGTTGTAAAACCATTTGGATGGTTTATATAAATGGCTCTTCCAAATCCCCCGGGTTCCACTTTAACCCGGCCAATATAGCCATCAGCCGAAGCAACTACAGGTATGTTTTCTCTTTGTTGTGTACGGATATCTAATCCCATATGCCAATGATTTGATCTTAATTCTCCAAAGTTGGCAACCAGCTGCATGGGAACATTTACAGGGTTTCTAAAATATTTTTGAGGATAATCTTTTTTTTGAGCAAATGCAGAAGAACACAAAAGTAATGCGATTAAAAATACAATTGTTCTATTTAAAGTTTTCATATTAAAAATCATTTCATCAATCATTATTCCAACAATAGTTAATTAAAGCATCAGCAACAATGTCATAAATGTGAGGCAGGCACAAAATTGGTATAACTTAAGTATTAATAATCTTAAAAATTTAATTATGAGTGTAAACAATAAGCATCTTGCTACTTTTTTACTTGGAGCTGCGGCTGCTTTTGGTGCCTACAAGTATTTGAATATGACAGATGAAGAAAAAGAAAAACTGGCCACAGATTTAAAGGATAAGGCAACAAAATTAAAATCGCAGGCTTTAGATGCTGAAGATAAAGCTGTGGAATATTTTAATGAATTAAAAACAAAAGGTGGGGATGCTTTAAAAGAGCATATGCCTAAAATTGAAGAATTTATCAATAATTTATTTAAAGGTGGAAAGTCAGGTGCCGAACAGGCTGCAAGTCCTGGATCTACACCTGGCACCGGAACAGTATAAACTGGTATGATATTTTAGATAATACTGTTGTTAAAGCAATTAATCATTAAAAAAATATATTTTATGGCACGTAGTGGCGGTTTCGGTAAATTATTATTAGCAGGTCTTGCTGTATTTGGGTATTATAAATACACTCAAATGAGCGAAAATGAAAAGCGCAATTTAAAAGAGAAAGGAAAGAAGTTTGTTGATGAAAATTTAAGTGGATTAAAGGATATGGTAGGTTCTGGAAAATCAACAGCGTCTACACCAGGTAATTTTGGTGGAAATGGTGGGAATTCTTATTCTTAATTCTTTCCTCAGATTCATTTGAAGGTTGCCTATGGCAGCCTTTTATTTTGCAGGTAAAAGGATAAAGTGTTAGATGTATTTTATGCTACATTTGCAACCCGGGAAATCCCGGTTTTTTTATGTCATTCATACAGATTAAATAATATCAATGCCAAGAGATTCTTCAATAAAATCAGTATTAATAATTGGTTCGGGTCCTATAGTTATCGGGCAGGCTTGCGAATTTGATTACGCCGGAACCCAGGCGTCCAGAAGCCTGCGTGAAGAAGGTATAAAGGTAATCCTGATAAACAGTAACCCGGCAACCATTATGACTGACCCGATAATGGCAGATAAGGTGTACCTGCTTCCATTAACTGTAGAAAGTATTGAACAAATACTGGAAGAAAATGAAATTGATGCTGTACTGCCAACCATGGGGGGACAAACAGCGTTAAACCTGGCAAAGGAAGCAGAAGACCTGGGTGTGTGGGAAAAGTATAATATTAGATTAATAGGTGTGGATATAAAGGCTATTGATAAAGCCGAGGACAGGGAAAAGTTCAGGCAATGGATGATAGCATTAGGAGTTCCGGTTACGCCAGCTAAGACAGCGAATTCATTTTTAGAAGGAAAGGAATTTGCGCAGGAAATAGGGTTTCCATTAGTAATTCGTCCGTCATTTACATTAGGGGGTTCGGGTGGAAGTATTGTTCACGGTTCCGAAGATCTTGATGAGGCTTTACAAAGAGGATTGGAAGCATCGCCCATACATGAAGTGCTGGTAGATAAAGCCATATTGGGATGGAAAGAATATGAATTGGAATTATTAAGAGATGCAAATGATAATGTTGTAATAATATGTACGGTTGAAAATTTTGATCCCATGGGTGTACATACCGGTGACAGCATTACGGTTGCCCCGGCTATGACACTTAGTGATACGGCATTTCAATTAATGAGGAATACTGCTATTAAAATGATGCGTGATCTGGGAAATTTTGCCGGGGGTTGCAACGTTCAATTTGCAATACATCCTGAAACAGAAGAAATAGTTGCCATTGAAATTAATCCCAGGGTTAGCCGTTCATCCGCATTGGCATCAAAAGCAACCGGTTATCCTATAGCTAAAATTGCTGCTAAGCTGGCGATTGGTTATTATTTGGATGAACTACAAAATCCAATTGTTCAAACTACATCAGCTTATTTTGAACCAGCCCTTGATTATGTAATTGTAAAAATACCACGCTGGAACTTCGATAAATTTAAAGGGGCAAATGACACACTTGGTTTGCAAATGAAAAGTGTAGGTGAAGTAATGGCAATTGGAAGAAGTTTTACTGAAGCCATTCAAAAAGCCTGTCAGAGTTTAGAAAATAATGCTGTAGGCCTTGGTTATTATGGAAAGAGCCAGATGCATGCAGAAGAACTTACAGAATATCTTCAAACACCAAAATGGGACAGAATTTTTAGAATAAAGGATGCTTTAATGCTTGGGGTGAGTGTAAATACCATTACAAAAATTACAGGTATAGACCGTTGGTTTTTATACGAGATACAAAAGATCTGTAACATTGAAAAAGAACTGGAAAAATACTGGCTGGAAGATTTACCTATAGATTTATTAAGAGAAGCAAAAATTCATGGTTTTAGTGATGAACAAATTTCAAGAATTATCCAGGATGGTACTGAAGATGAAATTTATGAAAAAAGAAAAGCGGCAGGTATAACACGTGTATTTAAAATGGTTGATACCTGTAGTGCAGAATTTGAAGCAAAGACACCATATTTCTACTCTACGTTTGAACAGGATCAAACTAACGAAAGTATAGTTTCTGATAAGAAAAAAATATTAGTATTAGGTAGTGGCCCCAATCGTATTGGGCAGGGAATTGAATTTGATTATTGTTGTGTACATGGTTTGCTGGCCATTAAGGAATGTGGTTTTGATTCTATCATGATCAACTGTAATCCGGAAACCGTATCTACAGATTTTGATATGGCTACCAAACTATATTTTGAACCAGTTTTTTGGGAACATCTGTGGGAAATTATTGAGCATGAAAAACCATTTGGTGTTATTGTACAATTAGGAGGTCAAACCGCATTGAAACTTTCCAAAAAATTGCATGAGAAAGGCATAAAAATAATAGGTACTTCTTTTGATAATATGGATGTAGCTGAAGATCGTGGAAGGTTTAGTGATCTATTAAAAGAACTTGAAATTCCATATCCCGAATATGGTACTGCATTAAATGTGGATGAAGCAATAGAGGTCGCAAAAAAAGTTGGTTTCCCCGTTTTAGTACGCCCAAGTTATGTATTGGGCGGTCAAAGAATGCGTATTGTTATTAATGATGAAGAGTTGGAGAAAGCAGTAGTAAGTTTATTAAAACATATACCTGATAATAAAATTTTAATTGATCACTTTTTAGACCGTTGCCAGGAAGCAGAAATAGATGCCATTTTTGATGGTGAAGAATTTCATGTAATGGGTGTAATGGAACATATAGAACCTGCAGGAATACACAGTGGTGATAGTAATGCAGTTTTACCTGCATTTAATCTTACACCTTTTACTGTTACTACAATGGAAGTATATGCAGAAAAAATTGCAAGAGCGTTAGATATAAAAGGATTGATCAACATTCAGTTTGCTATAAAAGATGGTAAAGTGTATGTTATTGAGGCTAATCCAAGAGCATCGCGTACTACGCCTTTTATTGCAAAAGCATATAATATCCCATACCTGAACATTGCTACTAAAATAATGCTGGGAGAAAAAAAGATCAGTGATTTTACTTATGAAAAAAAACTAAAAGGATTTGCTATTAAAGAACCTGTTTTTTCATTTAATAAATTTCCCGGCGTTAATAAAGAGTTGGGACCAGAAATGAAATCTACCGGTGAGGCTATAAGATTTATCAAAGACTTACGTGATCCTTATTTCAGGCAATTGTATAAAGACAGGAGCATGTATTTAAGTAAATAATTTTTGAATGAATTCAGAGATCAACTATATAATTGATCAATTAAAAGATGTTTACGAAGGTGATCCCTGGTTTGGCAGAAGCATAAAATCTATACTTGCAGAAATAGATGAATCAATTGCATTTGATAAGCCAAATGGTGAACACAGCATTTTAGAGTTGATATGGCATATGATAAACTGGAGAGAATTTACTTTGTACCATCTTGATCCTGCTTCTGATAAAACTCTTTCTTATTTTGAAAAAAATGATTGGTTAATTCTTGATCATTCAGATAAATCATTATTGCAAAAAGCTTTGGTTAGGCTACAGCAAACTCAGGAAAAGCTACTTGATCTTTTAAAACATCAGCAAGATGAAATTCTTGTAAAGAAAATAGATGAACGTAATTATAATTTCAGGAAGTTATTATATGGCATCATTCAACATGATATTTACCATCTGGGTCAAATTATTTACATTAAAAAAATGCTTAGGTAGTGTGTGGAGGGATGTGAAAGAGGACAAAAAAGGCCTGCTCTAAAAAGAGCCGGCCGTTGCTAACCTATGAAAAACACCAAGTTCAAATATAGTTGAAATTTAGGTTTTATGGCAACAGCCCTTTTTTTCGTTGATTAGGTACTATGTTCCTGTCTTGAATTCTGTCCTGTCTTAAACGCTTTACTTCTTCTACAAAATCTCTTTCATAAGTAAAAACATCGTTACTTCTTTTTTCACCAACTATAGGTTTAAATTGGTCGCGGTAACGTAAGCGTACATCAATAATTTTTTGCTGAAGTACCAATTTGTCATCACGGTGCTGTATGTTCGTATTCCTAAGTTCATTAAAGTAATTCATGAATACAGGATTAAAACGTTCTGCTTCACTTTTAGAAAGGCTTAAACGTTTTTGAACATATTCTGTCATTTTTTCCCTGATCTTGTTTCCATTTCCTTCTGCAGCATTATCCTGAGCAAAAGCGGATATATTTATAGTCAGAAAAAAAGATAGTATATATAAGTAAATTTTCATTTTTACGGATTAATTAATTATGTATAAATCTTCATCAAAACCTACCTGCGTTAAAAAAGCATCTAATTCCCGGGTTGATATATCATTAAGCATATTTTTTACATCTACGGAAGCAGGTGTAGAAGCTGTTACATTTCCTGATGTTGATTTAAAATCTGCGCTTTTAATAAAATCATCCAATGCCTGGGTACTTACTCCATCTAATTTTTTAGCCACCCACTCTTCAGATTGGTTTACAGGATCCACCGAAGCGTTGTTTGAAAAATAAAGAACTCCAGATAATGCAATAACTCCGGTTATCATAGCAGCAACTGCAATTCTCATAAAACTCCTGCTCCTGTTTATTGAAATAACTTTTCCAGGTGTTTTTAGTATTTTATGTAAAACCTTCTCTGAAAGTCCATCAAAATAACCTTCGGGTACCTGGTACGGATTTGATTTGGAAAAATCTATCACTGCAGGAAGTGCTTCATCACTAATTATTGCTGGAATTTCCGAAGTAAGGTCTTCAAAATAATTTTCCGGTAAATGGTAAGGCATTTTTTTTGAAATGCCTGACAATAAAGGAGAAAGCTCAGTTAGTTCGGTTGAAACAGCAGATTCTTGTTCTCTTATTTTATAAAGTACGGATTGTGCAAAATTTTGAAAATAGTTCTCGGGCACATTAAAAACGGGCTCATTTAAATTATACGGCAAACTGCTATTTAAAGATGCTAACTCCTCCTGTATGGTTGTCTTTTGTTTCATTGACGGGTTTAAGACATCGCTGCCGGTTAAAAGTTTAATGATTTTTAATGTAGTCCTCAATTTTTTTGACTGCGTGGTGATAACTGGCTTTTAAAGCTCCCTCGCTGGTATCTAAAACCTTACTCATTTCTTCATAAGGTAACTCATCATAGTAGCGTAGACTAAACACAAGGCGTTGTTTTTCAGGTAATTGTTGAATAGCTACCTGAAGTTTCCACTCAAGTTTATTGGGGTCAAAATATTTATCAGCTTTAACCTTATTTTCTAAACCGCTCTCCACGTCACTCAGGCTTACTGCACTCCTTTTTTTTAAGTTTTCAAGAAAAGTTAAAGATTCGTTAGTGGCTATTCTATAAAGCCAGGTATAAAGCTGGCTTTCTTCTTTAAAGTTCATTAATCCATTCCAAACTCTAATAAAAACATTTTGCAGAACATCATTAGCATCTTCATGTTCTACAACCATTCTTCTTATATGCCAATAAAGCCTTTCCTGGTATTTTTTTATAATGGATGTAAAAGCCTGTTCTTTGGTGGAGGGGTTGCGAAACTCAACTAATAATTCAGTATCTGATCTTTCTACTAAAGCCATTTCAAATTTATATTGGATTAAAAAGAGTAAAGATACTTTTAATCAATAATGGTTATAGCTTAAAAGGCTGGTCATAAAATATTACATATTATTGAGCAGAAGCAAATTCCTTTTTACGAATCATTACTTTTTCAGCAGCTTCAATAATATCTGGTACATCCAATCCGTATTTTTTTAATAACTGATCAGGTGTTCCACTTTCTCCAAAAGTATCTTTTGTACCTACATATTCTATAGGAACAGGGAAATTTTTAGAAGTTACCTGTGCTACAGCATCACCCATACCACCTATAATATTATGTTCTTCTGCAGTTACTGCACAGCGGGTCTTCCTTACAGAATTTAAAATAGCTTCTTCATCAATAGGTTTTATAGTGTGAAGGTTTATGACTTCTACACTTATACCTTTTTCCTGTAAAGCAGCACCAGCTTGTATAGCATTCCATACCATATGCCCACAAGCAAATATGGTTACATCTGTACCTTCTGAAAAATGCTGCGCTTTTCCTATTATAAACGGTTCATCAGGGGAAGTAAAAATAGGCCAGCTGGGTCTTCCAAAACGTAAGTAAACCGGACCTTCATAATCGGCTATTGCTATAGTTGCGGCTTTTGTCTGGTTATAATCGCATGGTACAATAACAGTCATATGGGGCAACATCTTCATCAGACCTATATCTTCTAAAATTTGATGAGTTGCTCCGTCTTCGCCCAAGGTTAAGCCAGCATGAGAAGCACAAATTTTTACATTTTTACCACTATATGCTATGCTTTGCCTTATTTGATCATAAACCCTGCCTGTCGAAAAATTTGCAAAAGTGGTAGTGTATGGAATTTTACCACCGATTGTTAAACCGGCTGCTATTCCCATCATATTTGCTTCTGCAATGCCGCATTGTATAAACCTCTCAGGAAACTCCTTCATAAACTGTTGCAGTTTTAAAGAACCGGCAAGATCAGCAGTGAGAGCGACAATATTTTCATTTTTCCGGGCAACTTCTACAATACCATCTCCAAAACCACTACGTGTATCTTTTTTACCTGAAGGTTGAATGTTTTTTAGCATGAGGGCAAAGATAGCACCTCACCCTAACCCTCTCCTAAAGGGGAGGAACTTTATTTCCTATTATTTAAAAATCATTACAGTGTTTTAATTATCAGATAGTAATAGCTAAACATTTTCCCCTCTCCTCAAAGGAGAGGGTTAGGGTGAGGTTCAATTTAGTTGTGGTGGAGCAGCTGTAAACCGTTCTTCATCTTCTTTAAGTCTTTGTTCCCACTTCCATGCAGACAGCATCATATCTTCAAGAGAGTATTGAGGATACCAGCCAAGTTGTTTTTTGGCTTTATCATTATTTGCATAAATAGCTATTACATCACCTGGTCTTCGCGGACCTATTTCATAATTTAAGGCTTTGCCACTTATTTTTTCAAAGGCTTTAATTGCTTCTAACAACGTTACTCCATTACCGGTTCCAAGGTTAAAAACTTCGCATTCTTGTATGTCTTCGTGTTTTTGTAAATATTTTATAGCTAAAGTATGTGCATGTGCAATGTCGCTAACATGGATATAATCTCTTACACAACTGCCGTCTCTGGTAGGATAATCATCACCATAAACAGTCATTTTAGGAAGTTTGCCAATAGCTGTTTGTGTAATAGCGGGTACAAGATTTTGTGGTCTGCCAATTGGCATTTCACCAATAAGAGTTGAAGGATGTGCGCCTACCGGATTAAAGTAACGTAATAATACACATGCCGTTTTATTTCTTTGTTGAAAATCACGCACTATTCTTTCACCCATTTGTTTTGTAGCACCATACGGTGATTCAGCAGGTTTTTCTTTTGTTTCTTCTGTTACTATCTGGTCTTCAGGATTACCATATACAGTGCAGGAAGATGAAAAAACAAACCATGGTGTTTTAAATTCCTGCACGCACTTTAAAAGATTCACCAATGAAAAAATATTATTTTCATAATACATCAAAGGCAATTCTACAGATTCTCCAACAGCCTTATAAGCCGCAAAATGAATAACACCCGTAATTTCATTTTCCTGGAATATGGCATAGGTTTCATCGTAGTTACACAGGTCAACTTTATAATTCTTTAATTTTTTTCCTGTTATTGTTTCAACACCTTTTAATATAGATGGTGAGCTGCGTGAATTATTATCTACGCAAATCACTTCATATCCATTGTCTATTAAATCAACCAGGGTGTGAGATCCAATATAACCACAACCGCCTGTTACTAAAATCTTTGCCATACTCTTTGGTTAAGGGGTTAAAATTCGCACTTTCTTATTAAGATCAAATAAACAGGTTGGAAATATAATATATTAAAGCTGCCAGCACTCCACTAACTGGTATGGTTAATATCCATGCCCAAAGTAAATTAATGGTTACACCCCAGCGTACTGCAGACAATCGTTTTGTAGCTCCAACACCTATAATAGCACCGGTAATGGTATGCGTAGTACTTACAGGAATTTTTAATGCTTCTGTTGTAAATAAAGTAATTGCCCCGGCAGTTTCCGCAGCCACGCCTTCAAATGGCGTTACTTTGGTGATCCTTGTTCCCATTGTTTTAATGATTTTCCATCCACCGCTCATAGTACCCACACTTATTGCAGTATAACACGCTAATGGCACCCAGTTTGGCATTTCTTCAAAAGAAGAAATAGATCCATTTGCAATTAAAGCTGCTGTAATAATACCCATTACTTTTTGAGCATCATTACCTCCATGTCCAATACTAAAAGCTGCAGATGAAACCAACTGAAGTCTTTTAAACCACGTTGTTGCCCTTCTTGTATTAAGTGAGCTTAACCAAAAAGTAAATACTGCCATCACTGTTAATATAAATGCCAGTAAAATCCATTTAAAGTTTTTTGAAAAGAAAACTATTTTCCAGAAAGGAGATTCATAATGTGAAGTAATTTTTGTGAGATCTGTTTCTATATTATCATATAATATGAAGATGACAAAAGAAATAACAACTATAGACACCAGTTTAGGTAACATTCCTTTACTAAAGGAATAGATAAACCACAATGATAAAATAAAAGCGATAATCATTCCTACAAGAGGAGCCAGGAAAATAAAGGAAGCAATTTTAATTATAGGTTCCGAGTCTACGGCACCCCAACCGCCAGCAGCAATACCGGCTCCGGCAAAACCTCCTATTAAAGTATGCGAAGATGATGATGGTATACCAAACCACCAGGTTAATAAATTCCATGCTATTGCAGCTATTAAACCTGAAAAAACAACCACCAACATTTGTGTGCTGGCAACAACATCAGGTTTTACTGTTTTGGCAACAGTATCAGCAACTCCATGATCTTTAAAAATAAAATAAGCAACAAAATTGAAAAGCGCAGCCCATAAAACAGCCTGGAAAGGGGTAAGTACTTTTGTTGATACTACTGTGGCAATTGAATTGGCAGCATCATGAAATCCGTTGATATAATCAAAAATCAGGGCAAGCGCAATGATGATAACAATGAAACTCATAAGCAATTGGTTGGAAGTGCTTTTGCAAAAGCAGATGACTGCATCGTTATTTTTTAAGAATACTTAATTATAATAGATTCTATTACATTGGCTGCATCTTCACATTTATCTGTCACATCTTCCAGCACCTGGTATATTTCTCTTTTTTTAATAATTTCTTTAGCATCGGGTTCCATACTAAATAATCGCTCTATGAACAAATCGCTAATATCATCTGCCTGGTTTTCTATACTATTTATTTTAACCAGTGCATCAGTTATCCTCCTGATGTTTTTCATATCACGCAACTCTAATACTGCTTTTCTTACCTCTTTAGTGCTTTCACAAATTAGTTCTGACAGTTTATGTATTCCTTCATCTGAAGGATTTACATGATAAAGTTTAATTTTTTTTGCAGAGGCATAAATAAAATCAGCAATATCGTCTAATGAACTGGCAAGGTAGTGTATGTCTTCCCTGTCAAAAGGAGTAATAAAATTGCGGCCAAGCTCTAAAAAGATTTTATGTGTTAATTCATCACTGGCATGTTCCAGGTCTTCAATGGGTTTTATCATTGTAGAACGTACTTTGTAATCCGGCTCGGAAACAAGGGCATATAATTTTTCAGCCATAATAGCTCCATTATTGGAAACTTCTTCAAACAAACCATAAAACACTTTGTCTTTGGGGCTGAAAAATTTGGTTAATGAAAAACCCATAATTATTATTTAAAGTGCTAAGTTAAGGTGCAACAACACGAGTATAGGCTAAACTAAAAATAAATAGCTACTTAATAAGGATTTGAATAAATTATCTCAATTCTTCTCCTTTATTACCATGCTTAAGGATTTTTGCCTCTTTATGAAAAATGACTTCTTCAGCAATATTGGTAATATGATCGCCGACGCGTTCAAGTTTTCTGATTATTGATAACAGTAAAAGCGCTTCCTTCATTCTTTCTATATTTTTTTTACTGTATTCAATTACAATATCAGAAGCTACCCTGTTTATTTCATTTAATTGAAGATCTCTTGCAAAAACAGAACGGGCAAGTTTGCTGTCATCGTCACTGTATGCGTTCGTTACATCTTCCAGCATTGCATATGCTACATCATACATATTTCTCAGGTCCAGTTCATTAATTAAATTTTCATCAAAAGCTTTTTTACCTAATAATACAAGTTGAGCAATACCCTCTGCATAATCACCTATTCTTTCTAAATCAGCATTTATTTTTAATGTAGCAAAAACGAAACGCATGTCATGTGCTACAGGAGTAAGTAAGGCAAAAATGTTTTCGCAATCTTTATCAATTTTCAATTCCAGGGCATTAACCCGCTTTTCATTAAATAAAACTTCATTGGCCAGGTCTTCATCTTTATCAATTAAAGAGCAGATGCTTTTTTTTATCTGTTTTTGCACCAGGTCTGCCATATCTGTTAAGCTTTCACGCAATGATTTAAGCTCTTCTTGTAAATGTGTCATAGTCTAAATTTAACCAAAACGGCCGGTTATATAATTCTGCGTTTTTTCTTCTTCAGGATTTGTAAATAATTTTTTTGTTTCATCAAATTCTATTAGTTCACCCAAATAAAAAAAAGCAGTTTTAGTACTTACTCTGGCAGCTTGCTGCATATTGTGTGTAACAATAACAATAGTGAATTTATTTTTTAATTCATAAATAAGATCTTCAATTTTTGCTGTAGAGATGGGATCCAGTGCAGATGCTGGTTCATCCATTAATACTACTGTTGGTTCCACTGCAAGTGTGCGGGCAATACATAGTCGTTGTTGTTGTCCTCCGGAAAGCGACAATGCTGAATTATTTAAATTATCTTTTACTTCATCCCACAGTGCTGCATTTTTTAATGACCATTCTACTTTCTCAGCTAAAAGTTTTTTGTCGTTGATGCCATTAATGCGTAAGCCATAAGCAACATTTTCAAATATAGTTTTAGGAAATGGGTTTGGTTTTTGAAACACCATGCCCACTCTTTTTCTTAAATCATACACCTCAATATCCTTATAAATATTTGCCTTATCCAATAAAAATTCGCCTTTAATGCGTGAACCTTCAATAAGGTCGTTCATTCGGTTGAAACAACGTAATAAAGTAGATTTACCACATCCGGATGGACCTATAAAAGCTGTTACAGAGTTAGGCTCTATTGATAGAGTTATATCTTTCAATGCCTGCTTATTTCCATACCATAGATTGGCATTCTTTGCTTCAAGTTTATAATCCATTAATATTTTATGTTTTTATACCACTTACTACGAATGTAAATAGCTATACCGTTCAATATGAAAGTTATTAATAGTAAAATAATTATTCCTGCTGCGGCATTGGTAATGAATGCTGCCTGCGGGCGGCTTACCCAGTTGAAGATCTGTATGGGAAGTGTAGTGAATTGATCATTGGGTCCTTCAGGTATAAAAGGAACATAGACCAGGGCACCTATGACCAGTAAGGGTGCTGTTTCACCAACAGCTCTTGATATGGAAAGAATAATACCTGTAAGTATGCCACCTAAAGCAGATGGAATAACTACCCTGCGTGTGGTTTGCCATTTAGTAGCCCCCATTCCATAAGAAGCTTCACGCAAGGTTCCGGGTACAGCCCTGATAGCTTCACGTGTTGCTACAATAATTATAGGTAAAATTAAAAGAGCAAGAGTAAAAGCACCTGCTAATAAGCTGTTACCCAATCCAAACAATCTTACAAAAATGGTTAAACCTAAAATTCCATAAATAACAGATGGCACACCGGCAAGGTTTGCAATATTTATTTCAATAAACTTTGCAAACTTGTTATTCGTACCATATTCCTGTAAATAAACTCCGGCTAAAATGCCAATAGGTATGGCTATTAATATGGTAAAAAAAAGTAAAGAAAGCATTCCTGCCAGCGCCGTAAGAATTCCTGAATTTGCTGCATGACGTGAGGGTAGATTGGTAAAAAAACTCCAGTTTATCCTGGTTAAACCCTTAATAAGAATATCTGTAATAAGTACAGCAAGCACCAGTAATGCAAATACAGTAAATGCCAAACCTATATATTTAAAAGTTTTATCAACAATGCGTGACTTTCTTTGATTTGACTTACTCATTCGTATTTATTTTGAAACTTTTTCCTGATCCAAAAACTGATATTATTCAGGATAAAAGTGAATAGAAATAAAGTTAAACCGGCAGCAAATATGGTTCTGTACTCCAGTGAATCCTGAGGAACATCTCCCATACTTACCTGAACGATATAAGTAGTGATGGTTTCCACGGATTCTTTAGGATTAAAAGTTAAACGTGGTTCCTGACCGGCTGCAATGGCTACAATCATGGTTTCACCCAGGGCCCTTGATATTGCCAATATAATTGAAACCATAATTCCGGATGATGCTGCCGGAACCAATACTTTGAAAGCCGTTTGAAATTTTGTAGCACCCATACCATATGATGCTTCTCTTAAAGAACTGGGTACGGCCCTTAAGGCATCTTCACTTAAAGATGTTATATATGGTATTATCATTACACCCATTACCAACCCGGGGGAAAGTGCATTAAAACCTCGTAAATCCGGTATAAATTGTTGTAATAATGGAGTAACAAACTGCAAGGCAAAAAACCCATACACAACTGTAGGTACGGCTGCCAGTACCTCAAGTATGGGTTTGACTATATTAGTAAATTTTGGTGAGGCATATTCATTTAAATAAATAGCAATTGTAAGACCTAATGGAACGGCAACCAGTACTGCAATGAAAGTTGTTAGCAATGTTCCCGTTAAAAGCGGCAGTATACCAAAATGTTTTTCAGAAAAAAGGGGAGTCCACTGTGTGTCAGTAAAAAAATCAACAATAGAAACTTCACTAAAAAATTTGATAGAGTCTATTAACAATACCAGTATGATACCCAGAGTAGTTAACACAGTTAAGAAACTGCAGGCCATCATCAATATTTCTATAGCCTTCTCTTTTGTGCGCATGTGTATCATTGGTTCTCTGTCATTAGCTTAACCAGGTCTGCACCAACAACTGATGTGTTAGCAAATAAAGAGCCTTGTTTGTTATTAAGAAATCTTTGATAAGATAGCAGGTAAACTTCATCAGGCAGGGGTACATAACCTACCTCTTTAACAAGGTAGGATGCATTTTCCAGGTAAAATTTTACAAATTCCTGTACCACAGGATTTGTAGCAGATTTTGAATTTACATAGATAAACTCGGGGCGGGAAAGCGGCGCATAAAAACCTGTTCGTACCGTAGAATCCGTGGGGAATACAATGCCCTTACCTGCATCTATACCTACCAGTTTTAATTTATTTTTATTTTCTGCATAATAACCTAATCCAAAAAATCCCAAGGCTCCTTTATCGGAAGAAACACCCTGAACCAACACATTATCATCTTCACTTGCTGTATAATCTCCCCTGGAAGATTTGGCTTTACCCATTATGGCTTCAGTAAAATAATCATAGGTCCCCGACGAAGTACCGGCACCATATAAGCGTAATGGAACGTCAGGAAAAGTTTCACGAATCTGTTTCCAGGAGTTAATAGTTCTTTGTGCTGCCGGCTCCCACATTTTTTTTAATTCTTCAACAGTCAGATAGTCAACAAAATCATTTGAAGGACTTACTACAACTGCAAGTCCGTCATAAGCCACAGGGATTTCAATGAAACTTATATTATTTGCCTTACAAGCTTCTATTTCAGAATCTTTTATGGGTCGGGAAGCATTGCTTATATCTGTTTCGCCCCGGGAGAATTTTTTAAAACCACCACCCGTACCGGATACACCCACTGTAACACGTATGTCAGAGTTTAGTATTCTAAATTCTTCGGCAACGGCTTCTGTTATTGGGTAAACAGAGCTTGATCCGTCAATATTTATCCTGCCACGGTATTCTTTAAAACAAGAAGAAAGAAAGCAAAGAATAAATAAATAGACTGCAATTTTTCCTTTCATGGATCTATAAACTTCAAAAGTAACACCGTAAATCAAATCCTATCCTTCTGGTAACAATTATTTAATGTAGCAAAATCTTTTAAAAATTAATCTGAGCCTGTAGTCTTAATAATCTTCCTTTTTGCAGGTTGTTTTGTTTTGGAAAATCCTCAAATCTGCGTTTTGATATAGTGTACATTGCAACCAGCTCAAACTGCCTGAATGGCTGCCACTCCACCCCCAGCTCATATTCAGTTACATCATAACTGCGGGCATCCAGCTCGTGTTTTTTGCCACCACTATAGGTTTGCAGCCGAAAAAATGGAAAAATAATTTGGTCATTTACATTCAGCATATATGAAAAAGTGGCATAGCCACCATGTAAATTCTTTGTTTCAATGGAGTCTGTAACGGTATTGAATTCAGGGCCTCTTCCAATGTTGTATTCAGCTTGTATACCAAAAGGTTTTGGATACAGTATAAAACTGGCTGCAACTCGTTCATCTATATAATTTCTGTCAGCTTTATATTTTGTACCTGCAGAAATTTGATCTGGTGTTACTACGTATTTGCCGGTATATCCTTGTATAGATGATTCAATGATTTGATTTCCAATGGATATAGGATAAGTGATGCGTGATACTATATGAAGATTATTGTTTTGTTCCGGACGGTTAGCAGTTTGTCCATTATATACACCAAATCCAAAAACTCCATAATCACCTGAGCCTTTGAATCCATCATTTACTAAAGAAGAAAATAATTTCCTGGTTTTTGCCGGTGCCCAGTAAAAAAATCCTCCTAAATCTCTTTCGTTTGCAATGGCACTGTTTAAACCATCATTACGATCAAGCGGCAGCCTGTTTTGACTTGATTGCATATTTTCAAAGCCGTATGGAATTTTACTTTGTCCTAAGCGTAGCCTGAATTCATTTTTTTTATCAATGCCTAAATCGAAATACGCATCGCGTAACTGTGCAAAATTTTGAGCCGAAGTTGTTGGTGCACTTGCAAAATCAGGCTGAATATAAAAATATACTCTTTCATGTATTTGACCGTAAAGAATTATACGCATTCTTCTGATAAAAACTCCTCCATTCTCACCCCAGGACCGGTCACACTGGTCGCATTTTAGTTGGGGATTTGTTTCCAAAAGGCGATTATACCTAACCTGCATATAACCGCGGATGGAAATATTTTCAAACCATTTAGGCTTAGGCTTATTAACTATGGAAGAATGGAAGGTTGAATCTGATTGACCAAAAGCACTAACTGTATACAGCAAAAATGCTGTTAACAATTTCTTCATAATAAATTAATATTGGCAAATGTAAGGTTGAATATGAAGTGTATGGTTCTTTGTTAACCTGATTTATTATAGTTGATGAACCTGCTCAATAAATATATTCCTGATTATACTTTTAATGAATACCACCATTTGTATATAAATGCCGGGCAGGCTGATTGTTTTAAGGCAGCAAAATCTATTGATTTATCAAAATCAGGCATTACAAAATTTTTATTGATACTCCGGGGCCTGCCAACAGAGGATCTTTCCATATCAGGATTTCTTAAAAATATGCGCTTTACAATAATTGAAGAAAAATTACATGATGAATTTTTAATTGATGCTTCACAACCGGGGATAATAATATTTTGGAACTTCCATTTTAAATCAATTTCTGCATCAAAAACATTAGTTAGTACTGAAACCAGAATTTTATGTTTGAATAAAAAACTAAAGAAAAGATTTTCTCTTTATTGGTTTTTTATAAAACCATTTAGTGGTTTAATAAGGTTAAAAATGTTAAAACTGATTAAAAAAGAAGCTGAAAAAATTAAATCAATAAATTAATGTTTTGCATATGCATCTTGCACACCTGTAGCAGAAATTATTTTAAATTCTGCATGATCTGCAAGCCGGTGATCGGGTGCTGAAATAGTTTGTGATTTTTTTGGTGCTACATTAGAAAAGGTAAGCCGCTTTTTTTCAAGCAACCTGTCCTGATCATTATAATAAAGAACCTCAATCTCCGCCGTTTTTAATGGGATGCTGCTTCGGTTGTATAAAGTGAGTTTTAAACCAATAACGCCCATCATCCAATTATCTGAAGTGTTATTCTTTTTAATTTCAATTTGGTCAGAAATATCAGTTTCTGCAGTTGACACTTCACTACGACGGCTTGATTTTCTTTCCCCATTTTTTGGTTCAGATTTCGTCTCCGCTTCATCGCCTTTAATAAGTTTTCTAAACACACCATTTACAGCATCACCTAGGGTTTTCTTTTTTGGCTGTTCCACTTCGGCAACAGGTTCCTCTGTGCTTTGTAAAATTGGTTTTTCATAAGGTTCAGGTAATTTATAATCTTCAATTGGTGCAGAAGCAACATTATTTTCAGATTTTTCTTTTCCCGGGTTTTCTGCTAATAGCTGTTTTTCCGGTAATGGTATTAAGTCTACTGGTTTATTTACCTGGTTTTTAAAATCAGCAATATCATTGCTAATTTTTTCATCTTCCTGCATTTCAGAAAAAACTGGTGTATTCTCTTCCCTTACTGAATTTTGAACATGTACTACCTGTTCTTTATGTTTAGTTTCTCCACTGAATAAACCAGAATCTATAAACCATCCTCCTGCTATAACAACAATAACAGCTAATGCACTTAACAACTGTTCTTTTGAAAAGTTGTTTTTCTTATTTGTCTTCTTTTGATACATCCAGGATGTGTATTCCTCCTCAACTTCTTCCAAAGTTTTCGCATATTTTATGTCAACCACATCATCCAGGTTTTTAACTGGCCTGGAAGATGCATAAGCCTGTGCTCTTTGTCTTAACTCATCTGCTTTTCTTTCTAATGCCTGGTGATCAGGCCGGGGTTCTTCAGGTGTAGTATGATTTCTATCATTTTTTACTTCTTCTGATCTCTGCTCTAAAGAATTATAGGATGGTTTTGAACTTGAATTGAAAGTTTTAGCTGCATTTAATGGCATGCTCACAAAAATATTTTTATTACTGGCAGGAGATGAAGCATTGGTGCCTGCCTTATCATATTGAGATGGTTGAGTGCTAAAATGAGATTTTTCTTCTGTGGGTGCTTCTACAAAATTTTTTAAACTTTCAATTTCAGAAGGGTATGACCAACCAAAACTTTTTCCTTCAACCCAAACAAGGTCTAAAGGTTTTAATATCAGTTCAAGTAATTCCTCCCTGGTATAAGGACCTGACTGCTTATTACTGCGAAGAAGAAGATAAACCTTTTGCATAGCTGTTTGTTTTATCTTATAAGCAGTGTAGTAAAGGGGTAACGTTTTCAATCTTATACTATTGTGTAATGTAGAAATTATATTAATCTCTTAAAATAAACTGTCTTAAACTTTTGATTAAAGATTTATAAATGTTGAGGTAACAAAAACATCACATTGGCATAATATGCCGGTAATATTTCTAAACTTTCTTAGCTATCAAAGCAGGCATAATTTTTTTTCAAATACTCTTATGACTTTACACCATTTTAAAAATCTTGACTCATCCAGTAAACTTTCTTACCTGGAACATTATGGTGTATTTTTAGACCTATCACGATATTATAAAAATGTTGAGGTAGTACTTTATTCTTTGAAAAATTTCTATGTTGAAGTTTTTGTTACTCCTTACCAGGAGATATTAAACATCAAATGTTTTAAATCTACACAAAAGCTGGATATATATCTTCCACAGGTTGATATAACAGAAATAGAGAACCTGTTACTTATACCATAGCATCTCCTATAATCCCTCTGGAATCATTATTAGTAACAATGCGGTAACATTAGCTTCATTTATTGTTAATATGCAGGTAACATATTGGTAACGCACTAAGAGTTCTTTTGCATCAAATAAAGACCATGCTCAGAACAGGCACCAACAACTTTCTTTTTTCCTGGTATAAAAAACTTAGCTCTGTTAAATTCCCATTTGCTTTATTATTAGCGTTACTAATACAGATTACATCTGGGGCACAAACTGCCAATATCACAGGCAAAATTACGAACAACGTTGATCAGGAAAATGTAGAAGCTGCTACAATTGTTGTAAAGGGTACGCAACTGGCTACAGTTTCCGATAAGTTTGGTAATTATGAATTGAGAAACGTACCAGCTGGAAAACATACAATTGAAGTTTCAAATATATCCTACGATACCAGGAATTTTATGTTAGATGTATCACCCGGTCAGGTTATTATACATGACATTCAACTGGTAGCTAAAAGCAGTGAACTGGAGGCTGTAGTAGTAACGAGTCAGCGCCGCTCTACAGGTACACAACTAGCATTGGTCTCTGAAACACGCAATGCCAAGTCAATAATTTCTGGAATCAGTCGTCAGCAAATCACACTTTCTCAGGATGCCAATGCAGCTCAGGTAATGCAAAGGGTTCCAGGCGTTACCATTATTGAAAACCGTTTTGTGATGGTTCGTGGATTAGGAGAAAGGTATAACAATGTAATGATCAATAATACTGTGGCACCCAGTACTGAAGTGGATAAGAGAACATTTTCCTTTGACCTTATACCAAGTAATTCCCTGGAGCGCATGATTATTTATAAAAGCGGAAGTCCTGAAAATCCGGGCGATTTTGCCGGGGGTGTAATAAAAGTGTTTACAAATAATTTAGTTGAAAAGCCTTTTACACAAATAAGCATTGGTACGGGTTTCAGAACCAATACCACTTTTAAGGAGTTTGTACAAAGCAAAGGAAGTTCAACTGATATACTTGGCTTTGATAATTCTTACCGCATTTTACCTTTGAATTTTCCTTCCAGTAAACGAATGATCCAGTCTTCCCGAACGGCACCTTTACGCAGGGCGGCTGCTCATTTAATGAATAATAATTTTCAGCCACAATCATATCAGGCTGCTCCGGATCTGAACCTTGGTTTTTCTATTGGAAGGCGTTTGAGAATTGGTAATGTTAGTTTGAGCAATGTTAGTTCATTCAATATTTCTCAAACTTATCAAGCTGCCAACCGCGATTTTTTCAGATATTTTGAATACGATGAAACAAGACCGGGTGAAGTAGATAAACGTTTTGCTTACCTCGATAATGTTTATGAGAAGCAAAACCGCATCAGCGCCATGTCCAATTTCTCGCTCATCCTATCTCCACGAAGCCGTATTAATTTCAGCAATCTTTTTAATCAGATTGGTGAAAATGAAACTTACTTACGCCAGGGGGAAGATTTTATACAGACACTTGGTTGGCGCCGTCATTATATGCTGGCTTATCGCAACCGGTCTATTTATACGGGACAGTTGGATGGTAACCACACTTTATCGGACAGATGGAAATTGAACTGGGTAGGTGGTTTTGGCTGGTTGCTGGAAAATGAACCGGATCTGCGCAGGTTCCGAACCTTTGCACCAGGCGGGCAAGATGCGCCACTGAGTGATTATATTATGATTACACCGCCTTCTTCAAATTTATTCGATGCTTCCCGCTACTATGGCAATTTGCAGGAATATTCTGTGAATAATGGGGTGGACCTAACATTTAAACTAAATGAAAACAGGGAAGGTGCCAGTCGGGAGTTGAAATTCGGATATTATGCAGATTACCGTTATCGTGATTTTTCCTCCAGATATTTTAGCTACCTGATCCCGGGATCAGTTGACCCCATCACAAAAGAAGGACTTGAACGATTACCCCTGGATGTAATATTCAGTAACGATAATATAAAAACCCGCAATGGATTTGTGATTGAAGAAGGTACCCGGCCACAGGATAGTTATACAGCATCAAATATGCTGGGTGCAGGTTATCTGTCTTTTGTATATCCGCTTAACAAGTTTAATTTTTCTGGTGGTATTCGTGCAGAATATAATATTCAGGAAATGGATAGTTACCAGGGTCTTTCACCGGTCACTGTGAGCAATCCAGTATTAAGTCTATTGCCTTCAGTGAACGCAATGTATAATCTTAGTTCTAAATCCCAGGTAAGGTTGGGATACAGCAGAACAGTTAACAGACCGGAGTTCCGGGAGTTAGCCCCGTTTTTATTTTATGATTATAAGCTGGATGCCAACCGTGTAGGTAACCCCAATTTAAAAACAGCTGTCATAGATAATATAGATTTTCGGTACGAATTTTATCCGCGGTTAGGCGAAACAGTTAGTTTAGGTACTTTCTTTAAATATTTTAATGATCCCATAGAAAACAAAGCTATTATCACCACAGAATCTCCTCAGTTTACTTA
>JACDAZ010000056.1 GCA_013695175.1 Flavisolibacter sp.
CTTATATGCGGGCCTTCGAAACAGCAAGTAACAAGGTATAGCGGCAGTCCGGTTTTAGGATCGATAGGTGTGCCGGTTTTAATAAATTCCGCAGCAAGCCCTGATACATACGCATAGGCTGCTCCCGGCACGGATGGTTGATGCCATGAAAGCAATTTTCCGGAAGCATCATTCACAACTTTGTGCCCGCCCAATGAATCTGTTGTTTTTCTTTGAATGGTTTGTGCACTGGATAGATAAGTAATGAAGAAACTTAGAGCAGCTAATAATATCTGTTGTATTTTATTCCGCATTGAAGATTGTTTTTTAATTCTTGTAATTAAGTTAGCCCAATAACATTGGCATCTTTTGTATGAAGTTTTAAACGCATAATTGCTGTTTTCGATCTTTGGGTATAGTAAGCGTAACGGCAGTATCCCATTTACATTCAAAAAAATTTGTTTGCTTATCTGCTTCAGGAACAGCCTGGGGCTTACCCCTCAGATTTTTAAATATTTTCATCAAACGGCCGCCCTTATCACCATAATAACCCATTCGATAAATATGGAGCGAATAATCTGAAGCAGGATCAGCGCTTACAAAAATGGATAAAGCTTCACCGCCTTTTACACTTGTTTGAGAGCAGTATCCTTCAATTTGTTTCCTTCTGCAAAATTCATGGTCTGGGTAGCTGCAGGTATCGAAGGGAACTTTTATAAGCCAGTCTGATGTGCCGGGCTTTTTATTTTCTTCTTTAATGATATTTACAGCAGGTAATTCTTTGTTTGACTGCATGGATATAATACCAATGGCGGAAACAAAGAGCAGTATGATCAGATTGCGGTAGTTATTTTTCATCATGCACTAATTTAGATTCATTGAAACGGGTGATAATCATTACCTCAAGTCTAAAGCTAACTTTCATAAACAGTTTTAAGTATTTCACTGGTTCTGTCAGAGTTTCATTAATGTCCTCTTTAAATGTACATAGCTGACGAATCCCTAATTATAAATTGAGAAATAATAAAGCAAACATCTATCATCTTGTATCCTTATAGCTTTTAAATTAAATAAAAGAATGTTAGAGCAATCAATACATAAAAAAAGAGCGATCAATCTGATAGCTCTAAACTGGCTGGCTTAAAGCCATCTCTAAAAATCAAAGTATTAAAAAAAATTTTGGAACTTAGCACAGAATCAAAGGAATTGTATAATAGTCTTCATATGAATCTTAATGAACACCTTTCACATTCATGTGTAAAATGTACAGGTTTTCCGACGCTGTTATGAATAATTGATTCTTGTTTTTTCCACCAAAACAAACATTAGCTGTCCAGCCTGCCGGTACAGGTATATGTCTGATCTTTTTTCCTTCAGCATTGTAAACAGTAACACCATCACCGGTAAGATAAATGTTACCCCTGTTGTCTATCGTCATACCATCGGAACCCTGTTCAACAAATAATTGCCTGTTAGTAAGTGAACCATCTGTTTCAATATTAAACCGGTACGTTTTGTTGTCACCAATATCAGCTATGTACAGGTATTTCCCATCGGGTGTACCAATAATACCATTAGGCTTTTTAAAATTTTCAGCTGCTATTTTCAGGGGTAGACCTTTCTGAAGCATGTATGTTCTCTGCGTTTCTATTTCGGGCTTTTTGCGTTCCCAATAATCACGCTGATAATAAGGATCAGTAAAATAAAACGTACCATTCGGGTGAACCCATACATCATTAGGTCCATTTAGTTTTAAACCATTAAAATCATTCACCAGTACAGTAACTTTTTTATCCGGGCTTATGCTCCACAATTGGTTTTGTTCATCAGCACATGTGATCAGATTACCCTGCGGATCGAAATACATGCCGTTTGAACGTCCTGTTTTTTGGAGAAAAACAGAAAGCTTTGCATCAGTTCCGTACTTCCATATTTTATCATTGGGCTGATCGGTGAAGTAGACATTACCGTTAGCGTCTGCTGCGGGTCCTTCCGTAAAACTGAACTGGTTAGAGATCAAACGAAGGGTGGCTCCTTCGGCAACAATATCATTTTGTATGGATTGAGTTTGCCCTGGCATAGTTGTATTATTTATTGGTTTGCAAGAGCAAAAAAACAATAGCAGGTAAAATGCACTGAGGTAATTGATCATTGATTGATTTTTAAATTGCATCCTTTTATTCCTGTAGGTCGATAATCAGACTTCTTATGTAAAGGTTTGTAAAAATTAATCAGAAAATTTTAATTGTTTTCTCCACATATTGCTCATTTTATAAAACAAAATACTTCCCTTCATATATCATAGCTAATTAGTTTTATTTTAGAATTAGATGAAGAAATCAAATCTCAACTAAATTTGCAGACTCAAAAAAAACAAGGGGTTGCAACTACTGTTGGTGATCTTATTTTTAACAATTGTAATTGAAAAGCAGTAAAAAATTTATTGAAACATACTCTAAAAAGCTTTCCTGGTGGATAGTTATTGTTATTGCTTTATTTGTTGCGGCTCTTTTATCTTTTACATATATAGCTCATGAAATTATTTTAGAACAAGAAGAATATGTTGACCACCAGTTTTTCCAAATTTTATCACCACATATAAATGCACCACTTACCGGTATTATGGAAATAATTACTTATGGTGCATCAGGCAGGTTTTTACAGATTGTCTATGGCCTGTTGGTGATGGGTTATTTGATAAAGAAAAACTGGAAAAGAGCTATTGAAATAGCAGTAATAGGATTAGGAGGTTTTGTCATCAATTATTTTATGAAACTTTCATTTCAAAGACAGCGTCCACCTGATCCTCTCATTGAGCCATTACAGAACTTTAGTTTTCCCAGTGGGCATGCTACTTCAGGATTTATTTTTTATGGGTTGCTTGTGTATCTTTTATGGAAGTCAAAACTAAAGCAGGTTTATAAATATATTTTTAGTTCTGTACTGATTATAATTGCATTTATTATTGGTTTTAGCAGGATCTACCTAAGGTTGCATTATTTAAGTGATGTTGTAGCAGGATTTTGTATTGGTTTTGCCTGGCTGGCAGTTGCTATTTGGATGATGGAACGATTAAAAAGAGAGGCTGATAGGGAGCCATAACTATACGGCATTAGTTTAGAATCAATAATATTCATTGGTTTCTTTTAACAAGGCTCTTTCATTTTGTTCAAGCGAGTATCCTTTTTTCTGTGGCATCCATTTCTATACAAAATGTTGTAGGTTCATCATAATGTTGAAAATAGCTGTATTGGCCCTCCATTACCGGCTTCCGTCTATGCCTTTTTATGGTGGGCAAATTATCAATGTGAATTTTAGCACCTTTACCTTCTATTACCAGCTCCATATCATCCATCACTAACAATAAGATATGATTAAGGTCTACAACCTTCATGACTTGTTCCCCGGGAGATGTGGGAATACGTCAGCAGATCATCAATAGGGCTCTCATCCTCCTGGCAATTGTCATCTACACCAAAAAAGGGATTAACATATACACCATTAGAGGTATTGGAAGTGGAATGTATTTTCTTCAATTTTATAATCTTATCAATAAAATGCTTTCTTTTTCTTAATTTATAGTTGCCATGTCTTTTGTACTGGATTGATTAGTTAATATGAACATGACCAGCGTTTCAAAAATTGTATTTCCTGTTTGGATGTATTTACTGCTTTCTGCAGTTTGCCTGAATAATATTTCCTGTACAGAAACACATACTACTAAAACTATTCCTTCGGCAGAAATAAAAAAAATTAAAGCACCCTTAGAAATTACTGCAGGTGATCCATTTGTAACAAATACGGATACTTGTCTTGCCCCTCTTACTGTTACACTTCCTACAATAGACAGGAAGCAAATAACAATAAAAACACCTAATGGAAATCAGCAACTAACTATTGTTCCACCCCTGGTAATGCCTGCCGATTTTTATGTATCCATGTCTGCCTATAACATGGATAAAGGACTGTCAATAGATGGGGTTTTAAGCGGCTATCATGATAAAGATGGCAACATGTGGTTTGGTACACTTGGCGGTGGTGTTACCAGCTTTGATGGTACATCTTCTGTCACATTCACAGCAAAAGAAGGACTTGGTAATAATGCGGTAACTGATATTGCACAAGATGCAGAAGGTAATATATGGTTTGCATTAGACGGAGGTGGAATAGCCAAATATGATGGTAGATCTATAAGCAACTATGGTAAGGCTGAGGGACTTTTAAGTTCAGAAGTACACTCACTTGTCATCACTAAAGAAGGAATTTTGTTCCTGGCTACGCGTAAGGGCATCAGCCGGTTTGATGGAAAATCTTTTTTCAATTATGAAGCTCCGGAGTCATTTGCCGGTAAAATGATACGATCCTGTGTTGAAGACAAAGAAGGTAACATTTGGTTTGTCTCACCTGAACATGGCATAAGTTGTTTTGATGGAAAAGATTTTAAAATTTATTCAACACTTGATGGATTGATCAGCAATTCTGTATGGAGTTGTTTTACTGACAGTAAAGGTCGGCTCTGGTTTGGTACCAACAGGGGAATATCTATGTATGATGGAAAAACTTTTACAAATTTTTTAAGTGGTAAAGGATTACCTGATTATTCTATCACCTGCATTGCTGAAGATAAAAAAGGGGACATGTGGTTTGGTACAAATGGAGGCGGCGTAAGTCGTTTTGATGGAAAATCTTTTGTCAACTTTACTACCAGGCAAGGGTTGGCTAATAATGTTGTGCAAAGCATTACGCAAGACAAATCCGGAAATCTGTGGATTGGTACAGAAGGAGGGGGTGTTAGCATTTATAATGGAAAAGGAGTGATCAATTTTTCTTCTGAACAGGGCTTGGCTGATAATATTGTTAGAAGTATAATAGAAGATAGAAATGGCAATTTTTGGTTTGGCACAAATAATAATGGCGTATCAAATTATGATGGAGATGTTTTCACAAATTATAACAGATTGCAGGGATTGAACAATAACCGTGTACATCGGATACTGGAAGACAAGAAAGGAGACATGTGGTTTTGTACCAATGGAGGTGTTACTAAATTTAATGGCAATAGATTACAAACGTTTACTACGGTTCAGGGTCTGGCGCATAAAAATGTAAGGTGTATTGTAGAAGATAGGAAAGGAGGATTATGGTTTGGAACAGAGATAGGCTTATCAAAGTTTGATGGAAAGTATTTTTTCAATTATACAACAGCAGAAGGATTGCCAAGCAATAATGTACGCGATGCAGTTGAAGATGAAAATGGGAATATCTGGTTGGGTACTCATGAAGGGGGGCTCAGCAGGTTCAACGGCAAAACTTTTTTAAACCTTGATACAGCACAGGGG
>JACDAZ010000062.1 GCA_013695175.1 Flavisolibacter sp.
TAGCCATAGTGGGTTGTGCAGTACAGAGTTTATTTCCATTCTGCTTTTGCCGAAGCAGTAACGGATAAGGGAGAAAAGTCTTTATCTAAATATTTATAATATGCAGTAAAGGCAATCATAGCTGCATTATCGGTACAATATTCAAACGCAGGTATAAATGTTCGCCAATTGTTGTTTTGTCCCATTTCAACAAAAGCAGTTCTTAAGCCACTGTTTGCAGATACACCACCTGCCAAACATACATCGGTTATCCCTGTTGTTAAAGCAGCTTTTCTTAATTTCTTTAATAAAATAGTAACAATAGTTTTTTGAATGGAAGCACAAATGTCTTCCAGATTTTCAGCTATAAATTTTTCGTTTTCTTTTAACTGCTTTTTTAAGAAATAAAGGATGGATGTTTTTAATCCGCTAAAACTAAAATTCAAGCCCTCAACTTGTGGTTCAGGAAAAGAAAATCTATCTGCATTTCCTCTTTTTGCATATTGATCTATCAATGGGCCTCCGGGATAGGGGAGTCCTAATAATTTAGCAGATTTATCAAATGCTTCACCCGCTGCATCATCAATGGTTTCACCAATAATATCCATGTTGTTTGCAGATCTTGCCACAACAATTTGTGTATGTCCTCCACTAACGGTAAGGCATAAAAAGGGAAATTCAGGTTTAGGATTTTTTATCCCGTTAGAAGTAGTTGGAATTAAATTAGCCAATACATGCGCCTGCATATGATGTACAGCAATTAATGGTTTATTTAATGCTAGCGCCAGTGATTTTGCAAATTGCGAACCTACCAGCAGCGAACCAATTAATCCGGGTGCCTGTGTAAATGCAATTGCATCTAATTGTGGTAAACTAACATTGGCCTGCTTTAGTGCTTCATCCACAACAGGAACAATATTTTTCATATGTGCACGGCTGGCTAATTCAGGTACTACACCTCCATATTTTTCGTGTATGGTTTGATTAGCAATCAGGTTGCTCAAGATTTCACCATCACAACAAACTGCAGCAGATGTTTCATCGCAGGAAGATTCTATTGCTAAAATACAAGGCATGCTCAAAGATAAGCAGCCTTATTACTATGATCAGTTAGCCTGTTTTTTGAAATGTTTTTTTCTGTCTTCCAGGTAGCGGTCAAACAGCATTAATCCTAAAATGACATTGATCATCATAAAAACATTTACATAAGTATTGTTGAACATGACGCTGAAATCTAATTCGGGTAAAGCATAACCTTTTCCTTGTGATACAGACCAATCGACCTGGCTAAAACCATATATAACAAGGGAAACAATAACTGTTATAAAAAAGGCTGCTATTCCCCAGATGATCTTATTGTTTATATATTGATTTGTTGCTGGTGCAATGTGATTTTTTGCAATTTCTTCCATTACATTTTTTGTAAAACGAAGAGATGGAGCGTCAGGTTCTGTTGCACCAATCAATTGATGCACTTCCAGCAATTCATAATATTTTTCTTTCCATTCTATATTTTCTGCAATCAGTTTTTCAACCGACGCTTTTTCTGCTTCAGTACAAGTACCATCTATAAAATCCCATAAAATAATTTCTATACCACCATCACCTTTTGAATTATAATTTGAATCTGTCATAAATTTTATTTTGGCGGTTTATTGATTTATTATAAATCTTTTACTTCTTGTTTAAAATGTTTTTGCATTTTTTCCTTTAACCTGGTGCGGGCTCTATGCAACTGCACTTTTACAGCATTTGGTTCTTTATGCAAAATTTGTGCAATTTCCTCAAGCGTTTGTTCACCCTTATAAAATAATTCTATTACCTGTGCGTCTTCCGGGCTTAACAACTTCATGGCTTCATGCACCATTTGAACCCTGCTTTTTTGCTCCACCTGGTTAGCAGACATGCCACTGTCAAAACTATCTGCCACTTCAAACACCCTTTCATTATCCAGCGAATGCACATCCAGCTTTTTCTTTCTTAAAAAAGTAATACATGTTGTTGTTGCAATGGTATAAAGCCAGGTGCTGAATTTTGATGTCCCTTTAAAATCAGCTAAAGCTTTATAGGCTTTTACAAATACGTCCTGCGAAACTTCTTCCGCGTCCTCTCTTCCTTTCACATATTTTAAAACAATAGAAAAAACAAAATTTTGATATCGCTCTACAAGTACTGAAAAAGAATTATAATCTCCATGCAATACCTTGCTGATGATCCCTGTATCGTCCTGTCCGGTGTGCATCCGAGTATAAGACTATTAGTTTTGTGTTTAGGTTACAGCCGGCAAGATATACGTTAACCCGGAAATGATTTTCGTAATAATTTACAAGCTGCCCTTATAGTGATTGGTTATATTTAAGTTTAAGATGCTTTCTTCAGGTAGAAATAAGCTGAAAATTAATCATTTAAAAATTTTTTAAAAAATTCTGTAACCTCAGCGAAACGTCTGTTGTCCTATACTTCAGAAATCAATTTTAAAAACGTATAAAATTTATAACAATGAATGGCGCATATTTATTAGTTCCAATTTTAGTTCCCCTTGGAGCTTTTGCAATGGTTTTTGGTATTATATATCTAAAAACAAGGGAAAATATGGCAATGATAGAAAGAGGCATGAATCCTAAAGCACATGCTAACCGCCCGGCACCTTTCCGCAGTTTGAAAACAGGTTTGCTTTTCCTGGGTGCAGGTGTGGGTTTATTGATTGCTTATTTTATTGATCACTATATGAGCGGACGCGATCATGAAGCTATCTATTTTGCTCTTATTGCAATTGGTGGTGGTATAGGTTTAATATCATCTTATGCAGTTGAAAAAAAGGAATGGTTAAACAACCGGACTGATATCTAAATAGTTTCCAAACTAACTGCAGGCATTCTTTATCAAAGATGTATTTCTATTTGTTATACTGATTTATCACTCATTGCAATTTTAAATATAAATTTTACTTTGATTTACCTTTTCCTCAAGTCAAAGTATCGTAAATTTAAAAAAATGAATTATAATGACTACTCCTGGTTTAAAAGAAAAATTAATTGATAAGATACGAAAAACAGAAGATGAAGCACTTCTGGAAGAGATCTCTGTTTTAATTCAATTACAAGAGGCTGATGTTATTTATAAATTAAATTCTAAACAAAAAGAAATTGTTTTGGAAGCAAAAGAGCAGATCAAGAATAATGAGTCACTGACTAATGAACAAGCTGACGAAGATATAGAAGAATGGCTAAAAAAATAATCTGGTCTCTACGAGCTGTGAATGATAGAAAAGAAATTCTTAGCTATTGGAAAGTTCGTAACCAATCAAAGAATTATATAATTAAATTAAATTTACTTTTTAAAAAAGCAATAAAATCAATCGCAATACATCCTCACATTGGTAGAAAAACAGATGTTGAAAAAATAAGAATAAAGCTTATAAAAGATTATTTAATTGTTTATGAAGAAACTGCAGATGCAATTGAGATTCTAACCATATGGGACAACAGAAGAAATCCAGATGATCTTGAAAAGGTTATTACTTAACAATAGATTTATTAAATAAAAGAACTTTTAGTAACTATAGCAGCTCATAAACTTAGCGATGAAATTGCTCCTGGTACATTAAATAGCATTTACGAACAGGCACAAATAAAAAATAAATGAGAAAATTTTTAGTTGTTTATGAAAAAACTAAAACAGGTTATTCCTCTTACGTTCCAGATTTACCAGGGGTGATTGCTACCGGAAAAACAAAGGAAAAAGTAGAAAAAAATATCTTTGAAGCCATACAATTTCATTTGCAAGGTTTAAAAGAAGAAAAACTTCCTATTCCTAAACCTCAGGCAGAAAGTGAGGTTTTAGTTTTTGCCGTGAATTAAATCCTTTGCTATTGATATATTACTTCAAGAGCTTTCTGAACTATATCATCTGATGTATTGGCAACTTCATAAAACCCCTGCGTTCGCCACAGGAAACGGGCAAGAAAAGCTTTAATTCTGTCCTGCACTTCTTTTTTATCTTTTTCAGGAACTTTAATCAGTTGAATGCTGTCTTTTTGAGCAAATTGAACCAGTTGATTCCAGGCATCTTCAGTATTTCTGTAGCGGGCAGCAAAATCAGTTGGATTTTTGTATTTCTCCCATTCTTTTGCATTTTGAATAAAATACTGGTAAACAAAATTATTAAACCTTCCATCAAGGTATAATCGTGTTATGTTTTGTGTATAAGACGTAGTATCTAACGGTACAAAAACATCGGGCATAATACCACCACCTCCATAAACTGTTCTGCCACCTTTTGTTTTATAAGTTAGCTCTTTATCTAAATGTACAGAATCAGGTGATATTAATTCCCCGTTACGATAACGTTGGAGCAGGTCGTCCATATAAATTTTTTTTCCCTTATCATATGGACGTTGAATGCTTCTTCCGGCAGGGGTAAAATATCGTGCTACCGTAAGTCGGATAGCAGAACCATCAGTAAGTGAATATTGTTCCTGCACCAAACCTTTGCCAAAACTTCGGCGACCGACCACCGTAGCCCTGTCCCAATCCTGCAAGGCACCAGCTACAATTTCACTGGCACTTGCTGAAAGTTCATCGAGCAGTACTACCAGCTTTCCGGTTTCAAAAACGCCTTCCTTACTGGCTTTATATTGTCTCTTTGGTGTATTAGAACCTTCTGTATAAACAATTAATTTCTCACCATCCAAAAATTCATCAGCTATATGAACCGCCTCTCTTATTAAACCACCCCCGTTTCCTCTCAAATCAAAAACAAGGTTTTTCATTCCTCTGTTAGAAAGGTTTTCCATAGCCCTCATAAATTCCTTATAAGTTTTTTCGGAAAATTTATTGAGCTTGATATACCCGGTTATAGAATCCATCATATAATGCGCATCTAAAGATGGAATGGGTATAGTACCC
>JACDAZ010000097.1 GCA_013695175.1 Flavisolibacter sp.
TTATAAGTACATTCTTTCCCGGAGTATAATAACCATTGTTTAAAAGCTGTGCATTCTTTACAAGTGTAAAACTATTTTTTATGGGGTTGAAAATATAGACGGAACCATCCATACCGCCTATCCACATAGTTCCGTTTTTATCTTTTCCTATGCCATACACCTGCGCATCGTTGGGCAAGGATAATCTTATAATGACAGGATTTGCACCCTTTTCAAAAAAATCTTTTTTTAATTCTATTACATTTAATCCCGCCCTGTCTACCGCTACAAGTACCCTGCCATCGGGCAAGCCCTCTATCAACCTAATGGCATTGCCGGAAATGCTGGATGCATCTGCCAGGCGATGCTGGATGCGAAAAAAATTACCGGTCATCTTATCATAAACATTCAGTCCGGCATCTTCTGTTCCCGCCCAGATGCGACCTTTTGAATCTTCAAATAATTTTATGATGGTATTGCTGCTAAGGCTTTTGTCGTTGTATGCATCATTTGAAAAAACTTTGAAGCCATATCCATCATAACGGTTCAGTCCATTTTTGGTGGCTGCCCAGATAAAACCTTCCCTATCCTGCAACAGGTCAAACACCATTCCTTGTGACAAGCCCTGAGTGGTGGATATGGTCTCATATTCAGCAATTTTTTGTGCAGGTGCCCGCCATCCAAAAATTATGATGATGGACAATACAAGGATTGTTTTTAAAACAGATAATCGAAGCAGCATGGGTTGCGAATGAAAGATGCAAAGTGATTTTGATAAGAATTTTAAACAGGGAAAGGAATGATAACATACAAGCTACGAAATAATCCTGACCATGCACAATTTGTCCTGATAAAAGCTAAATTTCTACAGGAAGATGATTAAAATGTCCTCACAAAAAAACCATTTCAGTAAGAAATTTACTTCTTCGAAACTTATACAATCAACCATTAAAAAACTAATGTGCCAATCTATAAACTTCGATAATTGAAAAAATTATCTTTTGATGTTGCCACTGGTTCACCACAAAAAAAACAAACAACCATCATTTCAAATTAAAACAATGCTTATGGATAGAATTTTATGCCTTACCCTAATGTGGGCTCGTTTAATCAACCAAACTTTTTTTTTAAATCAACTAAAACAAAAATGAACAAAAATTCCATTTTCACAAAGATGTTTTTTCTTCTTTGTGTACTTATTCCATTTACTGGAATATCTCAAACTAAAAATCTGGTTTCATTCCACCGTGTATTTCCTAAGGTGGACAAAGTGCTTGAATTTGAAAAAGCAATTGCTGCCCATGCCCAAAAATATCATAAGGGCACCTCTCATTGGAGAGTATTTGCAATCCAGTCCGGTCCTGATTATGGAGGATACCATATCACTGAAGGACCAACAAGCTGGGAGGATGAAGATAAAAGAGGTAATCTGGGAAATGAACACAATATTGATTGGAATAAAAGTGTAGCCATTTTATTAACTGACAGACAATCAGGTGGATATTCAGTGTACAATGAATCTTTAAGTACCGTGGCACTGGGCGATTTTTCCGACAAGATTAATATTACACATGTTTATCCAAAAATGGGTAAAGCAGATGATATAGAAAACATAATAAGTAAATTGAAAAAAAATTGGACTGCTGCAGGCGTAACGGTTGCTGTTTATTCAGCCAGTTCTTCCGGCAAACCAGAATATACTTTAGTTACGAGGTATAAACAGGGTTTAAAAGAAAGGGCACCCGGTTTTCGTAAACCATTTAAAGAGAATTATGAAGCTACAAACGGAGCTGGCTCTTATGCACAATTCATGAAAGACCTCACTGAATTTACTGACGAAAGCTGGAGTGAATTACTATTTCTTCGTGCAGATTTAAGTTCTAAATAACTATCAATAATAAAGTCCTTAACGGTTGAAACTTTAAGGACTTTATTGTATTTCACCTGTATTAGCATATCTACTCTACCAAAACTTGCAAATGAAAGCAGCCATAAATTAATCCTGACCATGCACAATTTGTCCTGATAAAAGCAGAAAATGTACAGAAAGATGGCAGCAATGTCCTCACAGAAGGAGGTCTTTCAGTAAGACCTTTGCCTCTTCGTTAACAGATCAAAACAATCAATTAAAAAAAAACTGCATTATTACTGGCACTAACGCTATGTAATTCATTTTCAAAAAACCAAAAACACAATTATGAGAAAAATCTTTATTACAGCCGTTGTTCAAGCAAATTTTTTCCTGCTTTTGCTCCTCCCATTATTTGGTACAGCACAGACTAAAACATTGCTTACGTCGAATCGCGTATTTGCTAAAAATGACAAGGTTGCCGAATTTGAAAAAGCCCTTTCCGCCCATGCAAAAAAATATCACCAGGGTGACGTAGCCTGGCGTGTATGGAGCATACAGTCGGGACCTGATGCAGGCGGCTATATGATTACCGAAGGCCCAAGCACCTGGAGCACCCTTGATAGCCGTGGCGACCTAAGCGCAGAACATATGGCTGATTGGGGTAAAAATGTATTACCGCATACTGAGGGCCGGGGTCAAAGTGGGTACTATGATTTTGTTGCTGATTTAAGCACCGTACAGCTAACGGATTATGCCGACAAAATTGTTATTAATCATATGACTTCTAAACCAGGTAAAGTCCTTCATTCCAGAACGTTAATTGAACAACTGAAAAAAGTGTGGGTGGCAGATGGCGAATCTGTTGCCGTTTATTCGGCTGCGAATTCCGGTGAGCCGGGGTACATCACAGTTACCCGTTTAAAAAATGGGTTGAAAGAACTGGCAAGCGATTACCGCAAACCAATGGCGGATAGATTTAGCGCAGCTAACGGGGGCCGCAGTTTTGACACCTGGCTAAAAGATTACGCCGATGCCGTGCAGAACCGATGGTCTGAGTTACTTATATACAAGCCCTTATTGAGTTCAAAGTAATTTAAATAGAATCTCACCGTCTCAAGACTTATGCTTTGAGGCTGGATTCTAA
>JACDAZ010000108.1 GCA_013695175.1 Flavisolibacter sp.
ATACCGGGTTAGGTAAATATTTTTATCCGGAAATTGAATACTATTCTCCTTTTAAACGGGATAGTTTGCAATTTTTTGATAATGACGAACGAAGGAAACGCAAGTTTACCCATTTTATTGATGAATAACCATACTATCTAATTTATTTTTGAACCATGTCATGGGCTACCCATCTTTTTAATTTTTACAATTCTCTTCAACCACCATCCACCTTACCCCCAGATATTGAATGGTTGTTTCCACAAAAAAATCCTGAAGTAAAAAAAGTTCTTCAACAATTTCTTTCTAAATATTATAGTGATACTAAACCCAGGAAAATACTTTTAGGCATTAACCCAGGCAGGTTCGGTGCAGGTGTTACAGGAATCAATTTTACTGCCCCATTGCAGTTAAAACAAAACTGCGGCATTGATCATTCTTTCAAAATGCAATCAGAATTATCTGCTGAATTTATGTATGAAATGATAGAAGCCTATGGCGGAACCACTCAATTTTACAGCAATTATTTTATAAGTTCCGTTTGCCCGCTTGGATTAATAAAAAAAGGCAAAAACATAAACTATTATGATGATAAAAATTTAATGACCGTACTGGAGCCATTTATAATTGAACAAATGAATAATTTACTTCTACTACCTTTTGATAGATCAATGTGCTACAGCATTGGTGGCGAAAAAAATTTCAAATACATTTTAAAATTAAATGAACAACATCAATGGTTTGAAAACATAATACCACTTCCACATCCAAGGTTTATTATGCAATACAAAAGGAAGCAAAAACAACAGTTCATACAGATTTATTTGGATTTATTAAAAAAACGTTTTTAGTTTTGCTCCTTCTTAAGCATAGCATATGAAGTTCTAATAACCCTTTCCGGGATTTTTTTTAAAGCTACTCAGCTACTTACATTCTTAACTTCAAATTCATATGCATGTATCTACAAAAAAACATAAAGGCTAAATTATACAATTCATTTTCTGTTTTCTTTCGTGCTTTAAAAGGCGAGCAACAGAATTATACAGAAGGCAGCATACGTAAGGCTGTAGTGATGCTTGCTATTCCTATGATTATTGAAATGGGAATGGAAAGTGTATTTGCGGTAGTAGATCTTTTCTTTGTCAGCAAATTAGGAAAGCATGCTATTTCAACTGTTGGTCTCACAGAATCAGTTCTCACTGTGGTGTATTCATTAGCTATTGGCACCAGCATGGCCGCCACCGCAGTAGTAGCAAGAAGAGTTGGTGAAAAAAATGAAGCCGGAGCTGCCAGTGCTGCTATGCAATCTATATTCATTGCGCTGGTTATTGTAGGATTTATAAGCGTTCCAGGATTTATTTATGCAGCAGATATTTTAATGCTGATGGGTGCAGAACCTGAAACAATAAAAGTAGGCACACCCTATATAAGAGTGATGATGGCAAGCAGTGTGGTGATCATGTTATTGTTTCTTATTAATGGAATCTTTCGCGGAGCAGGCGATGCATCCATTGCCATGAAAAGCCTGACACTGGCAAATATCTGCAACATTATTTTATGTCCTGTTTTGATTAATGGATGGGGGCCCATACCCGAATTTGGTTTAATTGGTGCTGCTTATGCTACCACCATTGGCAGGGGTATTGGTGTATTATACCAGCTATACCACTTATTCAACGGTAAAAATGTTGTTCGCCTAACATGGTTATCCATAAAGGCTGAATGGGAGGTAATAAAAAATATTTTACATATTGCCTGGCCTGCAACCCTGCAATTTGTAATAGCTTCCTGCAGTTGGATATTCTTAGCAAAGCTGGTTGCCGAAACCGGGCAAAGTGAAGCATCGGCAGGTTACCAGACAGCCTTACGCATCATCATGTTCTTTATATTACCTGCCTGGGGTGTAAGTAATGCCGCAGCCACTTTAGTGGGACAAAATTTAGGCGCTAAAAACTCACTAAGGGCAGAACAGGCTGTTATTAAAACTGCTAAATACAATGCTATATTTATGGCTGCAGTTACATTATTATTCTTTGTTGCAGCAGGTCCCATTGTAAGCTTATTTACAACACAGGAAGAGGTAAAAAATATAGCTGTCAATGCCTTAAGAATAATTAGTACAGGATATATTTTTTATGGTATTGGCATGGTGATGATCAACGCTTTTAATGGTGCTGGCGATACTAGAACACCAACTTTGATCAATATAGGTGGATTTTGGCTTTTTCAAATTCCGCTTGCTTACCTGCTTGCAAAATATTATTCAATGGGACCTATCGGGGTTTTCATTGCTATACCTGTTGCCGAAAGTGTTATAACCATTGTTGCTATAATTTTATTTAGGAAAGGACGTTGGAAAAGAACTACGGTATAAAAATTTTATAGATTAGCTTTCCTGAAGATTATTAAATGATATCAAATAACAATACAATCGACTCCAACCTCTTAAAACAGGTATTCATGATCCTGGTGATCCTGTTTTTGGGTATTGTATTGTTCAGGGAACTTTGGTTTTTATTTTCCGCATTTTTAGCAGCCGTTACATTTTATGTAATGATGCGGGACCGCATGTTTTATTTAACTGAAAAAAGAAAATGGAAAAGAAGTACAGCTGCATCTGTACTCATGCTTTTATCATTCTTTGTTATACTTGTACCTATTGGCTTGCTGGGAAACATCATGTATTCCAAAATAAGTTATGTTGTTACTCACTCCGGAGAAATGCTCAATTCTATGAAAGTGGCAGTAATGAACATTAAAGAAAAAATTGGTTACCAATTAATAAAACCGGAAACAATTGACCAGTTAGGACCTTACCTGACGCAGCTTCTACCCAAAATTCTTGGCGTTACCCTTCATACAACTGCTATTATAGCATCAATGTATTTTATATTATACTTTATGCTGGTAAACGGTCGCTATATGGAAGACACTCTTTATGAGTACATTCCACTCAAGGATGGAAACGTTGAATTATTAGGGAAGGAAGTAAAAACAATGATTACTGCAAATACAATTGCTATTCCTTTAATTGCATTAATTCAAGGAGTTGTTGGGTTAATAGGGTATTTATTTATAGGTATTTCTGAACCTTATTTATGGTTCGTAGCTACTACCATTACAGCTATGCTGCCTGTTGTTGGTGCAGCTGTCATTTATGTGCCGCTGGCAATTATGCTTTTTGTACAGGGGCATATGGGTAAGGGAATAGCTATGACCATCTGGGGTTTAGGTGTAATAGGTACTGTAGATAATGTATTTAGGCTTTTGATCAACAAAAAATTAGGTAATATACATCCTCTTATAACTGTTTTCGGGGTTTTGGTGGGGATTCAGCTTTTTGGTTTTATAGGACTTGTATTTGGGCCCCTTTTAATTTCTATGTTTATACTTCTTTTACGTATCTATGGAAGTGAATTCCTGTCAAAACGCAGAGAAATGAAACGTGTAAAGTAAGTTTAGCTTCCCCTATTGGTATTTTTACTTGCTTCTATATAAGTTTTAACGTATAAGTGCTCTATTTCATAAATATTTATAACAAAAGTTTGAATGCTTAATTCTGCATAATATTTTCACACTCACGGCGTTCCAATATTTGAAAAACCTGAAAAACGTGAGAAAACCTATCATCCAACTTATATTAAGCTGTGCCTTTGTAGTGATATTATTTTCTGCCTTCAAAGCAGAAAGTTATAACGCTGGTAATTCTAGAAAAGAAACAGCCTTTTCAAATACTGAAACAATTGAAGTATTATCTGAAGAAGCTATAATAAAAGCATCGTCCAATCTATATAGCAAGTTAGATTTACAAAGCCTGGGACTTTCCTATAAAGCAATGCAGTATGCCTACAAAGGCTATGAAATTTTGAAACAAAAAGGTGTTTTAAGGAACGGTTCAATCTTGACAGTAGTTGATTTTAGCCAGTCGTCTCGCAAAAAAAGGATGTATATAATAGATGTTGATGCTGAAAAAGTACTTCATCATACTTATGTGGCTCATGGCAGAAATTCAGGATTAGACATGGCTACTCAATTCTCTAATACACCTGAATCGTTACAAAGCAGCCTTGGGTTTTATGTAACAAAACAAACTTATATAGGTAAGCATGGTTTATCGCTAAGGCTTGAAGGAAAAGATAAAGGCTTTAATTGTAAGGCAGAAGCAAGAGCAGTTGTTTTACATGGAGCAGATTATATAGGAAATCACAGGGTTAAATCAGGATATAACGGAAGAAGCTTTGGATGCCCTGCTGTACCAAGAGCGGAATCTCAAAAAATTATTAATTGGATTAAAGACGGCACATGTCTGTTCATATTTCATCCTTCCAACAGTTACTTGCACGGATCTAGCATATTGAACGCTTAGTTGGACGCAAACAAGGATGGATAACAAAGCCCACCGTACCCTATGGTTGGGCTTTTGTTTTTTCATTACCCTGATTTATCTAATGATACTGGCTGATCATCAGGTAAACAACAGGACCTGAAACTGCAACAAAAAACCACATTGGCCATGTAATTTTTGCAATCTTTCTATGCTTTTCATTTTCGTCAATCAATGCCCGGTAAGCAGTAAACAATATAAAGGGAAGGGATATTCCTGCTAATAAAATATGTGATCCAAGCAGAACAAAATAAAAATATCTTAAAGCACCTGCTTCCGCTTTTTCATCCATACTTACCATACCATCTTTATTTAAATCGCCATAATATGTAGAACCTGCAAACAAATGATGTGTAACATAAGTCAATAAAAAAATAACGGAAAGCACAATAGCAGTTAGCATAATATACTTATGACTTGTATACCTGCCTGATCTTGCAGTTACTAAACCTGCTATTAATAATAGTGATACTATGGAATTTATTATAGCATTTATAGCTGCAAAAACATGTACATTAAAACCAAGGTCCACATTTAGTGTTACCCGTTCAAGGGCTGTGACTAAAACAAAAACTATAAATGAAAAACTAAAGATGAGAATTCTTGCCTTCCTGTCATTTTTTACCAGTAATGCCATGTGATTTCTTTTCTTTTTTCAATATCAAAAATAAAGCTGCCAAACCTGCGAGTGTAAGTAGAAAAAGAACAGCAAACATTTGAAATTTTCCTTCAAAAAATTTTTTTCTTTGAGGATCTTTTTCAAGAGCAAGTAATATAATATCTCTTGAAAGTTGTGCTACAGCTACCGTATCCAAACCATGATAATAGCCACGTATATTCCGGTTCCGGTCTATCAATACCATATAATCAGTATGAAAAAAACCTGTGTCTATCCCTTCACCATCTACCAACCCCAGCTTCATATTTTCAATGGAAAGATCATAGATTTCTTTTTTATCGCCTGTCAGCAACCACCAGTTTTCAGGATTAATCTGAAAGCGATCAGCCCATTTTTTTAATTGTGGTACACTATCTCTTTCAGGATCTACAGAAAATGAAAGGAATTGTATGAAATCCGGAAATCGGTTACCTGTTTTTTCAGAACTTTTAATACCATCCTGCAGTTGTTTGGTATTGATCATTAACTGCGGACAAATAGTAGGGCACCTGGTAAAAAAGAAATTAGCCACAGTTACTTTAGCTCCTATATCTTCCCAACCCACCCGTTGTCCCAGCTGGTTTTTAAAATTAAAATCCGGCAGACGGTGCCAAGCAGTATCAGTAACCTGCTTACCATCTACTGTACGTGTGGTTACACTATCATAAATATAATGTCGTGGCATTACTACTGCATGAGATGTCAATCCATCAATAATTAAATAACCTATAATGGGAAGGAGTAGAGCTACCATAAGTCCTAAGACTGCAGTTTTATTCACCGGCGCCTGATGTTAATGGTGGGATGAAAGGAATCTCATCAATGATTTTAAAGAAAAACCATCGCGGCAAAGGTATGCTCACGATGGTTTGATTATTAGTTAAAAATTGCTTTAACGCAATGGATTTATTGTGGTATCTGCATCTCTTACTCCACGATCTAATGTTGTTTCTTTATAATAAGTATCGTAAGTATTTCTAAGATTGCGGTAAGAAGCGCCATCCCATAAAAAAGCAGCAATAAACCATATAAACAACAATAACGGAACTACTATGGTCATGATTAAATTCCGGATTTCATCACCAAGGTGCATGAAAATTGCAACTATGTAAAATGCCTTAGCTAAGGTTAAAATAACCATCAAACCTTTTATAAACAGGTTTACCCAGTCCGGAAATTGGGTAAAATACATCAGGAAGCCAAGCCCTAGTTCAACAATAGTAATTACTGAAAGAAGGATTGTAGTTCTTATAATTTTCCTGACCACGGCCTTGGAATCATGATGAGCAACAGCGTCAGTAGTTGTATGATGAGAATGTTCCATGTTCAAATTTTGTTTTTCAATTTCACTGTCTGGGTAATTATATCAGATAAAAGCAAAGGAATACAAACACCCACACTAAATCTACAAAGTGCCAGTAAAGCCCGGCTTTTTCTATCATCAGGTAATGTCCCCGTCTTTCAAAAACTCCTTTTTGTGTCATAATCAACATGATGATATTAATTACTACACCTGAAAGAACGTGAAAACCATGAAAGCCTGTGATGCCATAAAAGAAACCCCCAAAAGCAACAGGTCCGCTTTCCCGAACGTGAAGTTCTGCTACATTTATCATGCCTCTTAACTGCTCATCAGACATGGCAGTAAGTTGTGCATGATCTGTATGATGTTGCATGGCAGCAAGTTTTACCAACCCTTCGTGTGATGTATTTTGAAAAGCTTCAACTATTGCCGGACCATGAACTTCATGACCGAAAGGATTAACCCTGGTTGTTGTTCCAATAACATCAAGTGCTCCATTCGATAATATGGCATCCTGCCCGGCAATAAGGTGAGTCCACTCCCATGCCTGGCAGGAAAGAAAAGCAATGCCACCCACTATGGTCCAGAGCATCCACTTAATAACACCTTTCCTATCATTATGATGTCCTGCATGTACAGCCAAAACCATTGTAACAGAACTCATGATGAGAATGAATGTCATTAAACTCACAAAGGCAAGAGGCAAATTAGCATGACCTGCAAGGGGAAATGCATTAAAAACATCATTGGGATCGGGCCAATAATTAACTGCAAAACGAATGGTACCATATGATATAAGAAAGGCCCCAAAAGTGAAAGTATCACTCATCAGGAAGTACCACATCATAAGCTTTCCATACTCCACATTGAAAGGGCTTTTTCCGCCGCCCCACCATTTGGTTCCTTGTACTGTAGCAGTTGTTGCCATAATATTTTTCTTTTTCTCTTTCCTTTATTTTAAACTTTTCCCTTACTGAATTACTATAAAAAATATCAGCAGATAAAGCCATAACAGGTCTACAAAATGCCAGTACGTGCTGGCAACTTCAACCGGTACAGAAGAATAGTTTTTTATTCTCCCAAAAAAAGCCTGCAGGAACAAAACTATTAATACCACTATACCTCCCAGTACATGTAAACCATGTAAGCCTGCAATAATATATAAAAACTGTCCTGCACTGGCACCTTTAAATCGCACTCCATTATCCCACATCCAGTTAAAACCAAACCATTGCAATAATATAAAAGCAATGCCCAATCCTATAGTAACGGCCATCAATATACGATACTGCTGCATGGCCCTCTGCTTAAAAGCCCTTAAAGCAGCCTGTATGGTGATGCTGCTTATTAATATGGCAGCAGTTGAATACCAGAAAGCCTTTGGTGTTTGAACATCTTCCCATCCTGCCTGGCTGCTTTTTACAATGTAAGCACTGGTTAACCCGGCAAACATCATGAGTATGCTGGCAATAGCTACCCACAGCGTGAATTTGTGAGGATGTATTTTATTTTGTTGCTGCGTCACTACTTCCATTTCTTTTTATCCTTTCAATTATAATACTTAAAAAAAATTACAGCTTATCTCCTAACAGCGCCAGTAATACTACTGGCAAATGAAGATAACTGCTGAACATCACTCTTCTTGCTGCTTTTGCATCGTTTTGTTGGTATAACCGTATGCATTGTACCAGCAGAAAGAGATTCATAAGAATAACAATAACCAAACTTATTTTACCACTCATGCCTATAAGGTATGGTAATACGCCAACAGGCAAAAGAAGCATTGAATAAATAATTGTTTGCAAAGCTGTAAATTTTGTTGGACCTTTTTCGCTGGGCAATAATTTAAACCCGGCTTTAGCATAATCATTATGCGCTACCCATGCAATAGCCCAAAAATGCGGGAACTGCCATAGGAATTGCAAGCCAAATAAAATCCAGCCTCCAACATTTGAATATACCTGGTCATTTACAACCATTTGTTCAAAAGGCAGAAACATATTTGTTCCGGCTGTCCATCCAATCAAACAAGGTAAGGCGCCCGGAAAGGCTCCAACAAAGACCGAAATGGCACTCACCTTTTTTAAAGGTGTATACACAAAGCCATAAAGGAACATGCTGAAAGCAGCCAGTGCAGCACTAAGCCAATTAAAAAAATATCCAAGTATAAAAACACCTGCTAAACCACAAACAATAGCAAACGTCCATCCTTCTGAAACAGACATCCTTCCAGCCGCTACCGGCCTTTTTGCTGTACGCATCATTAAAGCATCCGTATCTTTTTCCACCACCTGGTTTATTGCATTGGCACCACCGGTAACCAACATGCCTCCAATAAAAAGAAGCAGTATCATCAACCAGTTGTATTCTACAACATTAGGTGCCAGCAAATAACTTATGACACTCGAAAAAACCACCATAATACTTAATGAAGGTTTTATCAGCTGCAGATAATCTTTCAGCTTGTTGCTTTCTTGTTTGTTGTTTGCTTTCTGATCGGCATAATCCATTCTTTTTGCTTTACAGTGTTTGCAAACACTATTTCAAATAACTATTTCTAACTATTGTTTTCATTCAATCATTAATGCTTTGTTTCATCCGGGTGCACAGGTTCTGTTTGCGGAATAAAATCTCTGCCATCCTTACTGTAATCATAAGCCCACCTGTGTACTTCAGGAATTTCGCCAGGCCAGTTACCATGACCTGGATTGATAGGAGTTGTCCACTCCAAAGTAGTGGCACCCCATGGGTTTCTGCTTCTTACCTTCCTGCCTTTAAACATGGAGTAAAAGAAGTTAAAAACAAACATTAACTGAACTGCAAAAACAATTATAGAAACTACGGTAATCATTTTATTCAAATCCGCAAACTGGTTGAATGAAGTCCATAGTGAAAAATCAAGATAACGGCGAGGCACACCTGCTAAACCCTGGTAGTGCATAGGCCAAAAAATCAAATAGGCACCTGCCAGAGTCACCCAGAAATGGATGTAGCCTAATGTATTATTAAGATACCTGCCAAACATTTTAGGAAACCAGTGGTATACCCCGGCAAACATTCCAAAGAATGCAGAAACTCCCATTACTATATGAAAGTGCGCCACTACAAAATAGGTATCATGCAAGTGTATATCCATCGTTGAATTACCAAGCCAGATACCGGTTAATCCCCCGGAAATGAATAAGCTAACAAATCCTATTGCAAACAACATGGCAGGTGTAAACCTGATATTACCGCGCCAGATAGTAGTTACCCAGTTAAATACTTTAATGGCCGATGGAATGGCAATAAGTAATGTAAGAAGTACAAAAAATGCACCCAGGAAAGGATTCAATCCTGTTACAAACATATGGTGTGCCCAAACAAGAAAAGAAAGAATAGCAATAGCAAACAAAGAACCCACCATGGCCATATATCCAAATATGGGTTTACGGCTGTTAATGCTCAAAACTTCCGACACCAAACCAAAGGCCGGTAAAATAATAATATATACTTCGGGGTGACCCAGGAACCAAAAGAGATGCTGGTAAAGGATGGCACTACCCCCTTCATTGGGTAGTATCTGTCCATTAACAACTATATCGCTTAAGTAAAAAGAAGTACCTAAATTCCTGTCAAATAACAAAAGTATTAACCCTGACAATAAAACAGGGAATGATAATACACCCAGGATTGCTGTAAAAAATATAGCCCACATAGTTAAAGGCATACGAGTCATACTCATGCCTTTTGTTCGCATATTTAAAATAGTGGTAATGTAATTTAAACCACCCAGTAAAGATGAAACCACGAACATTGCCATACTGAAAATCCAAAGATCCATTCCGATTTTAGATCCTGAAGAAGCCTGGCCTAATGCACTTAATGGAGGGTAAGCTGTCCATCCACCACTGGCAGGACCGGTTTGAACAAATAATGAAGACACCATTATAACACTGGCTAAAAAGAAAAACCAGTATGAAAGCATGTTCATAAAGGGTGAAGCCATA